>JASHSO010000046.1 GCA_030038715.1 Streptosporangiaceae bacterium | reverse complement strand
ACCTGGTTGTCGTGCACGATGTCGAAGTCGTCCCGGCGGGAGCGCAGCGCGCGCAGCGCACGCAGGCTGAACGTCAGCGGCTCGGGAAATGCCGCAGTCCACATCGTGGCGACCTCGAGCACGTCGATCCAGTCCCGGTACTCGTGCAAGCCGGGCGTGCGGAACGGGTCCTCGTCGCGGTACAGGTCCAGGCTCGGGACGGTCCGCAGCACCGGGCCTGGCTCAAGTTCCGGGTACGGCTGGCCCGAGTAAACCTCGACGTGATGGCCTAGTGCCGCCAGCTCCCGTGACAGGTGCCGAACGAATATTCCCTGCCCGCCGCAGTGCGGCTTGCTGCGGTAAGAGAGCAGTGCCACCCGGAGCTGCGCATCGTGCGATGGCTCGGGTCCGCGCGGCTCGTCATCCCCTGGCGCGCGCCGACCGGCGTCCGGCGGAGTCAACTCCTTCGCTGCTGCGGTGCACACGCAGGATGCGCCTCCTGTCTCGCCACCGGCGGCCTGGCTGGCTACCCGCGTGAAGCCTCCTCGGGAGCGAACATTACCAAGCAGGTAACTTGCATGCCGTTTCGCCCCACTCGTAAGCCAGACTGTGCTGAGCAGCAGCAATGTCTGTAAGCTGCCGCGACGAAGGTAGAACTCGGAGGCTCCGCTGACACGACGTGCGCTCATCACCGGTATCACCGGTCAGGACGGCTCCTACCTGGCTGAGCACCTAGCTGACCTGGGATACGAGGTCTGGGGGCTGGTGGCTGGCCAGTCGAATCCGCGAGTCAGGCACCTGCGGCAGTTGCTCGGTGATGTCCGCCTCGTCCGCGGTGACCTGCTCGACCAGGGCAGCCTCATCGCCGCGGTGGAGCGGGTTCAGCCGGACGAGGTCTACAACCTGGCAGCCATCTCGTACGTGCCGATGTCCTGGCAGCAGGCCGAGCTGACCGGTGAGGTCACCGGCCTAGGCGTGCTGCGAGTTCTCGAGGCGATCCGGGTCTGCAGCGGCATCAGCGCCTCCCGCAGCCCAGGCCGCGGTCAGATCCGGTTCTATCAGGCGTCTACGTCGGAGATGTTCGGCCAGGTCACTGTCACGCCGCAGAACGAGCAGACGCCGTTCCACCCGCGCAGCCCGTACGGCGTGGCCAAGGCATACGGGCATTTCCTCACCCAGAATTACCGCGAGTCCTACGGGATGTTCGCGGTGTCCGGGATCATGTTCAACCACGAGTCGCCTCGCCGCGGTGCCGAGTTCGTCACCAGGAAGGTTTCGCTGGGCGTCGCGAAGATCAAGCTGGGCTACGAGCGGCAGCTGCGGCTCGGTAACCTGCACGCCAGCCGGGACTGGGGCTTCGCCGGCGACTATGTCCGGGCGATGCAGCTGATGCTGGGTCAGGACCAGCCAGCCGATTACGTGATCGGAACCGGGGTCACCCACGCAGTTGAGGCGCTAGTCGAGCGCGCGTTCCGGCACGCGGGCCTGGACTGGCACGACCACGTAGTGACCGACACCGCGTTCATCAGGCCGGCCGAGGTGGACCGGCTGTGCGCCGATCCGGCCAAGGCCCGGGACGAGCTCGGCTGGGAGCCCAAGATGGGCTTCGAGGAACTCGTCTGCATGATGGTGGACGCCGACCTCGAACTGCTCGCCGCCTCCGGCGGCCTGGCGGGCGACTCGTTCGGCACCGACTCCTGGTAGCGCCTGGCGCGTGCGGCCGCTGGCCTGGAGGCGGCCGCTGGCCTGGAGGCGGCCGCTGGCCTAGAGGCGGCCCCGTGCCAGCGTGCCGATGCCGTAGGTGAGCGCGGCAGCTACCGCGGCCAGGCCGAGCTGGCGTACCGCGCCGCGCAGGAACGGCCGGGCCGTAATCCGCGCCACCAGGCCGCCGCCCAGGAACGCGGCAAGGGCGGCCAGTACGACCGCGGCAACCAGCGAGGAGAAGCCGAGCAGGTACGGCAGCAGCGGTATGAGCGCTCCGATCGCGAAGGTGATCAGCGAGGCCGCTGCGGCTGTCACCGGGGAGGGCAGCTCGTTGTGGTCCACGCCCAGTTCTTCCCGCACGTGTATGCGCAGCGCCTCATCCGGCCTTGCGGAGATCTGCCGGGCGACCTCGTCGGCCAGTTCCCGATCCACTCCTCGCTGCTGGAACGAGGCTGCCAGCTCCCGGCGCTCGTCTTCGGGGTTGTGCTCGAGCTCGTACTGTTCCTTGGCGACTTCGGACCCGACTAGTTCGTTCTGCGAGGATACGGAGACGAACTCGCCAGCCGCCATGGAGAACGCCCCCGCTGCGAGTCCGGCGAGGCCGGTCAGGATGATCGTCTTCCTGGCCAGGCCGCCACCGCCGACGCCGCAAATCAGCGAAACGTTCGTGACCAGCCCGTCCATGGCGCCGAACACGGCAGGCCGCAGCCAGCCGCCCGACACGTCCCGGTGCTCATGTCCGGGTGCCTGCGGCCCGGCCTCGGCGGCCGGGCCCTCCGGCTGCCCGTCATCGCCCGGGCCGGTGGCCGCCTCGGCGTGCGGGTTGCTCGCAGATGCCATGAGTTGTTTCGCCTTGCATCTAGGTCGCCGGGTCGGCGGACGCACCCGTACGCGCGCCCTGGAAACGGTCACAATGCGGCGGTACCACCATGCGTCTCGCGGCGGTACGAATCGGTCTTCCGCAGGGGCTTCCTGTCGGGCCGAGCCGCCTGTTACTGATCCACAACGATACCGTGCCTGACCCGGCGCGCCTTTGCCGGCTTTGGCGCGGTCTGGCGGCGGTGCGATCTCAGGTCCTGGCTGGCTCCGGTGCCCGGACGCTTAGGTCACGGGCCGGACTCGGATCGGACACGATTGCCCACCGCGGGCTAGGCTAGCGGTCACCGAGGCGTTCTGGCCTGTTACGGCTAGCTCGCGAGTACTGAATTCGTCGCTACGCAGAGTCGGAAGATCGAAGCAGAGTCCGCAGACCCCGTGAGTTGGGAGAGGACAGCGCGTGATCACCTTCGAGCGTGTGACGAAGCGGTACCCAGACGGAACTGTCGCAGTCGATGACCTCGACCTGGAAGTTCCGGCCGGGAAAATCATGGTTCTGGTCGGCCCCAGCGGCTGCGGCAAGACCACCTCGCTGCGCATGATTAACCGGCTGGTCGAGCCGACGTCCGGTCGGATCGTGCTCGATGGACGCGACGTGGCCGACGCCGACCCTGCGGAACTGCGTCGCGGCATCGGTTATGTGATCCAGCAGACTGGCCTGTTCCCGCACCGCACTGTCGAGGACAACATCGCCACTGTGCCGTTGCTGAACGGCTGGGACAAACGCAGGGCACGATCGCGGGCACGCGAGTTGATGGAACTGGTTGGGCTTGCCCCCGAGCTGGCGCGCAGGTACCCGTACCAGCTCTCGGGGGGCCAGCAGCAGCGCGTTGGTGTCGCGCGAGCGCTTGCCGCCGATCCGCCGGTGCTGCTGATGGACGAGCCGTTCAGCGCGGTCGACCCGATTGTCAGAGCCTCGTTGCAGGATGAGCTGATCCGGCTGCAGGCGGAGCTGCGCAAGACCGTTGTGCTCGTCACGCATGACGTGGAGGAGGCGATCAAGGTAGGCGACCTGGTCGCTGTTTACCGGCCCGGCGGCCACCTTGCGCAGGTGGACTCGCCAGAGCGGTTGCTCGCCAACCCCCTGGACAGTTACGTGCAGGACTTCATCGGCTTCGATCGCGGCATCCGGCGCCTCTCGTTCTTCACCGCGGCGGGCCTTGAGCTGGATCCCGACGTGCTGATGCCGATGGATGCGAGCGCTGCCGAGGGGGTAGCTACCGCCAAGCGGCTCGGGCAGCCGTGGCTACTTGTCGTGGACACCGACGGCCGGCCGTTCGGCTGGTCGGCCGTCGGTGACCTCGAGGCACTCCCGGAGACCGCGCTCCTAGCGAGTGCGGCGATGGCACCGGTGGGGCACACGTTCCGGCCAGAGACTGACTCGCTGCGGGCAGCGCTTGACGCGACGGTGCTGTCCCGCACCGAGCGGGCTGTCGGTGTGGACGCGAACGGCAGAGCCATAGGGGTCACGACCTACGAGCGGCTCCGTGATGCGATCCGGGCGGCCGAGGAGGCTGCTGACGAGGCCGACGGAGCCGTCGGAGCTGGCATGCCTGCCGGGCCCCCGCATGAGGAGCCCCGCTGACATGGACTGGTCGTTCATTCCGCAGAATCTGTCGCTCATCGGCCAGTACACGGCGGCCAACGCGTTGCTCGGGGTCCTGCCCCCGGTGATCGGCCTGGCCATCTCGCTGCCACTGGGCATTGCCTGCGTCCGCTGGCGCTGGCTGTATCCACCGTTCCTGTCCGCCACCAGCGCTATCTACGCCATACCGTCCCTGGCGCTGTTCGTGGTGCTGATCGACTACACAGGGCTGGGCAACCTTACCGTCATCATCCCGCTGACACTGTTCTCGCTGTGTGTCCTGCTGCCGAACGTCGTGGACGGCCTGCGCGCTGTACCCGAGCCGGTACGGCAGGCCGCGACTGCCATGGGGTTCGGCGAGCTTCGCCGGCTGGCAAGAGTGGAGCTGCCGCTGGCTGTGCCCGTGGTGTTCGCCGGCTTGCGGATTGCGGTGGTGTCCAGCATCAGCCTGGCGAGTGTTGGCCAGCTCATCGGGGTGAGCAGCCTGGGCTACTTCTTCATCGATGGTGAGCAGCGCGATTTCCCTACCGAGATCTACATTGCCTTCGCGCTGATCCTGATCCTGGCGCTCGTCGCCGACCTGGCGCTCGTCGTAATCGGCCACCTGCTCACGCCGTGGAACCACGGTCGCCGGTCGGTAACAAGGCGGGCGGCCCGCTACGCCGTGCCGGAAGTCGGGCAGGCCTGAGATGAGCTTCCTGAGGTTTGCCTGGGACTGGCTGAGTTCC
>JASHSO010000492.1 GCA_030038715.1 Streptosporangiaceae bacterium | reverse complement strand
GTCGGCCAGGGCAGGCCGTCGAAGTTGGCAAAGTGCGTCTGCGACATGCCGAGACGGCGGGCGGTGGCATTCATCTTCGCCACGAACCGCTGCCAGCCTGGGCCGTAGGCGTTCGCCAGCAGGTACGCGGCGTCGGCACCGGACGGCAGCAGCAACCCTTCCAGCAGTTGCCTGGCGGTCAGCACGTCGCCGGGGTCTAGGCCTGCGCTGGTGGCGTCGTTCTCCTCCGCGTACCGCTCCGCCGTTGCCGTTACCCTGATCTTGCGGTTCAAGTCACCGGCACCGATGACCACCATCGCCGTCATCACCTTCGTGATGCTGGCTATCGGTCGGCTTGCGTCGGCGTTCCGACTCCAAAGCCGTTGACCTGAGCTGACATCCACAAGGTCGGCCCCGGCCGCCACGATGTCGGCCGGGCCGAGCTGGTGCCCGACCAGGGGCGTGTGCTGTTGTCTGGCAGCGACGGGTGAACCCAGCGCCGACTGCCCTGTCGGCAGCGGGGATAGCAGGCCTATCAGGAGTGCGACGGCAGGGGCGATAGCTAACCGCGGCGCTTGGCGCATGATCCTCCCGTTAGTGCCCCGGGGAGAAAACGCAGCGCCAGGACGAAACGGCTCAATGACCGCAAGCCATCATAGCGCCCGGCAAACCGGCGTCGGGGTCACCACCCGGCTGGCAGTGGCATACCTTCCGCGTAACCGGCCGCACCCTGGATCCCGACAACGGCGCGGTCGTGCAGGCCGTCCGGGCTGGCGGCGCCGGCATACGTACAGGCGCTGCGCAGGCCGGCGGTGATGGCATCCAGCAGGTCCTCGACGCCCGGGCGGTGCGGGTCCAGGTACATCCGCGAACTGGAAATGCCCTCCTCGAACAGTTCCTTCCTGGCTCGCTCGAAGGGCGAGTCCGCAGCGGCGCGCAGCCGGACTGCACGAGCCGAGGCCATTCCGAAACTCTCCTTGTACAGCCGCCCGTCCGCATCCCTGAAGGCGTCTCCAGGCGACTCGCACGTGCCGGCGAACCAGGAGCCGATCATGACATTGGCCGCGCCGGCCGCCAGCGCGAGCGCTACGTCGCGCGGGTACCGTATCCCACCGTCCGCCCACACATGCTTGCCAAGGCGCCTGGCCTCGGCAGCGCACTCCAGCACCGCACTGAACTGCGGCCTGCCGACAGCCGTCATCATCCTGGTCGTGCACATCGCGCCGGGACCTACCCCCACCTTGACGATGTCAGCCCCTGCGGCCACCAGGTCTGCCACGCCGGCTGCCGTCACTACGTTGCCCGCAACCACGGGCACCGCCGGGCTGAGATCCCTGACAGTGCGCAGCGCCTGCAGCATCTTGTCCTGATGGCCGTGCGCGGTGTCAACGATCAGCAGATCGGCCTCGGCGTCCAGCAGCAGCTTGGCCTTGCCCGCGACGTCCCCGTTGATGCCGATCGCTGCGGCTACCCGCAGTCGGCCGCGGGCATCGAGGGCCGGCCGGTACAGCGTGGCGCGCAGCGCCCCCGTCCTCGTGATAATGCCGACGCAGCGGCCGTCGGCGTCGACGACCGGGGCTACCCGGTGCCGGCCGTCATGCAGCAGGCCGAACGCGCGCTCGGGGTCGGTTCCGGCTGGCAATGTCAGCAGTTCGGCCGACATCACCTGGCTAAGCTGAGTGAACCTGTCCACGCCGTGGCAGTCGGCCTCCGTCACCACTCCGGTCGGCCTGCCGTCGTCGTCCACCACGACGACCGCGCCGTGCGCGCGCTTGGGCAGCAGGCTGAGCGCGTGTCCTGTGGTGGCGTTGGGTCCCAGCGTGAGCGGCGTGTCGTGCACCAGGTCACGAGACTTGACCCAGGAAATTACCTTCGCCACCACGTCGGCCGGTATGTCTTGCGGGAGCACGGCGATTCCGCCTCGGCGTGCGACAGTCTCGGCCATGCGGCGGCCAGCCACCGCTGTCATGTTGGCCACCACGACGGGAATCGTCGTGCCACTGCCGTCGCGGGTGGTCAGGTCGACGTCGAGCCTGGAGCCTATCGAGGACCGGCTTGGCACCAGGAACACGTCGCTGTAGGCCAGATCATGAACTGGCTCGGTGAGGAAGCGCATGGGGTCCAGTGTCCTCCGCGACTCGTGACCCGGCCCGTTTGGCCCGCCGCAGCGCGCGCCTATGCTGGCCCGCGTGACGATGCAGCGGACGCTGCGCCTCCGGGAACGGGCCTGGCCGCCTGGGTCATTCGCGCTGATGGCGGTGATCAACAGGACTCCGGACTCGTTCTTCGACCAAGGTGCCACCTTTGCCTTCGGCGATGCATTGGCGAGCGCCGACCGGGCCGTGGCCGCCGGTGCTGACATCGTGGACATCGGCGGGGTCAAGGCCGGGCCAGGCGATGAGGTCTCCGAGGCGGTAGAGATCGAGCGCGTGGCCGGACTGGTGGCGGCAGTGCGGCAACGCCATCCGAACCTCGTGATCAGCGTCGACACCTGGCGAGCGGCGGTCGGCGAGGCGGTCGCCGAAGCCGGCGCCGACCTGCTGAACGACGCCTGGGGCGGTGCGGACCGGCGGCTGGCCGAGGTCGCGGCAAGCCGCGGACTCGGCCTGGTCTGCTCGCATGCCGGCGGGCTCACCCCGCGGACCGGGCCGCACCGCCCCGGTTACGACGACGTAGTGCGCGACGTTGTCGCGCACGTCACTGCGGAGGCCGAGCGTGCTGTTGCCGCCGGAGTGGAACCGGACCGGCTGCTCATCGACCCGGCGCATGACTTCGGCAAGACGACATGGCACTCGCTCGAGCTGACTCGCCGGCAGGAGGAGCTGACAGCAACCGGGTGGCCCTTGCTGGTCGCGGTGTCGAATAAGGACTTCATCGGTGAGACGCTGGGCCTGCCCGCTAGCCAGCGGTGCGAGGGAACGACGGCGACCGTGGCGATCTGCGGCTGGCTCGGCGCCCGGGTCTTCCGGGTTCACGACGTGCGCGCCGCCAGGGTGGCGCTGGACACGGTCCGCTGGGCCAGGTCCGCGGAAGACGCCTGACTGCACCACCACGGTGCGGGCCGCGGGCTACGGTCCGAGCACCCGAGTCAGGTAGGCATTGCCGAACCTGCGCTCGGGGTCGAGCAAGCCACGCAAGGTCGTGAAGTCGCCGAAGCGCGGATAGACGCCCGCTAGGTAGTCGGCGTCGCGCGTGTGCATCTTGCCCCAGTGCGGCCGTCCGCCGACCGAGGCCATGAGCGCCTCCACGTCGGCGAAATAGTCATCGTGCGGTGCGGAGTGGAAGACGTGGATGGCGATGTAGGCGCTATCCCGGCCGTATGCCGTGGAGAGCCAGACGTCATCGGGCGGCGTGAAGCGGACCTCGATCGGGAAGCTGATTCGCCAGTCCCTGCGCCGGAAGAGCGCACGCACCTCTGCCAGGACGTCAGACAGGGCGGCCCGCGGCACGGCGTACTCCTGCTCCTTGAACCGCACTCGGCGCGGACTGGTGAAGACCCTGTAAGCGGCATCGGAGTAGCTGCGCGAACCGAGCGCCCTGGCGGCGACGGAGTTAACCGCCGGGATCGCCGCCGGAACGTGCCGCCCCAGCTGGCAGGTCACGCCGAATACCGTGTTGGACAAGAACTCGTCGTCGAGCAGGTAGCGCCAGCGCGGCAGCTTCTTGGACGGTCCGTCAGTCCGGTTATTGCGCTTGGTCAGGCAGCCCTCGCTGTGCGGAAACCAGTAGAACTCGAAGTGCTGGTTATCGGCGGCGAACTCGTCCATCCTGCTGATCACCTGCGACCAGCTCATCGGCTCCTCCCGCGCCTCAAGCAGGAAGGCCGGGACGACATCGAATGTGACGGCCGTGACCACGCCGAGTGCGCCTAGGCCGACCCGGGC
>JASHSO010000491.1 GCA_030038715.1 Streptosporangiaceae bacterium | reverse complement strand
GCGGGATACGCGCAACAACAAGGACCTGGCGGGCCGCGACCGGTTCGTCACCGCGGCGAGACCTTGACATGCGGCGGTCGGCCGCAGCCCGCTGCACCGGCGTCATGGCAAGATGATCGCTTATGAGCAGCTGGTTTGACTGCGATGACGCGGCCCAGCACAGCGAGGGCGTAGCAGCGGCAGTGGCGGCCGTGCTGAAGGGAAACCTGGTGGTGCTCCCCACCGACACCGTCTACGGCCTCGGTGCGGACGCGTTCAGCGCCGCTGCTGTCGGCCGACTCAATACGGCCAGGGGTGAACCGGCCGCGAGCCCGAAGTCTGTGCTCGTCGGGACGGTCCGTGCCGCGAGCGCGCTGGTAGAGGATCTGGGCCCGTACGGGCAGCAGCTCATCGACGAATTCTGGCCCGGGGCGCTGACGATCGTCTGCCACTCGGCACGGACGCTGGCTTGGGACATCGGCGACACCAAGGGAACCGTGGCGATCCGGATGCCCGAGCACAGCGTGGCGCTCGACCTGCTGCGCGAGACGGGGCCGATGGCGGTCAGCAGCGCCAGCATGGCTGGCTCGCCTGCCGCCACGACCGCAGCACACGCCCGGGACCAGCTCGGCGAGGCGGTGGCCGTCTACCTCGACGCAGGGGAGAGCGCGGGCCGCACGACCTCGACGATCGTCGATCTCACTGGCGCGCAGCCCCGGCTGCTGCGGACGGGTGCGATCTCGATCGGCAGGCTACGCGAAGTGGCCGCTGTCGCGGCGTCGGCGGGGTAACCGAGTCGTGAGTCCCCGCACGTGGCAGCCTGCCTGGTGGTCTACAGTGGCCATGATGCCTTGTTACCCCGTACGGGCCGTGTGAACTGTGCACGACTACGTCCTCACGGTGCTGGTGACGGCGGCCGTCACCTACGTGCTGACGCCGCTAGTGCGACGCCTGGCGGTCCGGGCCGGAGCCATGCACGAGGCCAGGGACCGCGACGTGCACATGGTGCCAATCCCCCAGTGGGGTGGTCTGGCCATGTTCGGCGGGCTGGCCGTTGGGCTGCTGGTAGCCGACCAGATACCAGTACTGCGGGGCGATGCCTACTCCGGCACCGGGATGCTCAGCGGGTTGCTGCTGGCTGGCGGGTTGCTGGTCGTCATCGGGATGGTCGACGACCGCTTTGGGCTCAGCGCGCTCACCAAGGGTGCGGGCCAGGTCGCGGCCGGCGCAATCCTGGTGGCCACCGGCACGCAGCTCGACTGGGTGCCGATGCCAGGCGGCGGGACGTTCAGCTTCACCTCAGACCAAGCCACGCTGGTGACGATCCTGATGGTCGTCGCCACGATCAACGCGGTCAACTTCATCGACGGACTCGACGGCCTGGCCGCGGGAATCGTCGCGATCGCCGCCGTGTCGTTCTTCTGGTACTACTACTCGATGACGTCGATTGTGCACATTTCGGCGCTAGCTGCGCCTGCTCTGGCGTCAGCTCTGCTCATCGGGATGTGCCTGGGCTTCCTGCCGCACAACTTCTACCCGGCCAGGGTCTTTATGGGCGATACCGGCGCCATGCTGCTCGGGCTGCTGCTCGCTTACGCCCCGATCGCCAGCATCAACTCGCTGGTCCCCGGTGACCTCACCAGCCAGGTCAACAGGTATCCCGAGGTCATGCCGCTGCTGCTGCCGGCCGCCCTGCTGGTCATCCCCTATGCAGACCTGCTGCTAGCGGTGGTACGGCGGACCCGGGCCGGCACCTCGCCGTTCTCGGCCGACCGCAAGCACTTGCATCACCGGCTGCTCGACATCGGCCATTCGCAGCGCGCCAGCGTGCTGATCATGTACCTCTGGGCCGCGCTCTTCTCTGGCAGCATCGTCTGGCTGTCGACCACGAAGACCAACCGGCCCGGTGCGCCGAACCACCACGGCGAGCCGCTGGCGGTGTTCGTCGCGATCACGGTCGCCGCGGTCGTCGCACTGCTGCTGATGTCGATGCCGAGGCTGCGGGTGTGGGAACACCGTGGGACACGAACACCTATTGCCCGCCCAGCTGGCTCGCCTGAGCCTGAGCTAGCTGACTCGCTGGTCCCGGTCGCCGCTCCCGCTGCGGTGGCCGCATCTGACGGTGGCGTTCCGGCCACGACGCCAAACGGGACATCGGCGGGTGCGCAGCCCGACGGTTCAACGCCTGAACTGGTCCTAGGCCCGAGCCGTCCGGTCCGCTCGGTGGTCGGGACGGTACCTCCGGGCGTCGATGCAACCGGTCCGCATCACCGTCCCCCCACTTCTGCGCAGTCGGCGGTCCCTGACCCCGAACGAATGCCGGGCCGCCTTGCCACCGACGTGGCTCACTCGCCGAGGAGAGAGTGGGCGGACACCGCACCACTATCGTCAGTGCACGATGGCGATCACCGCGGCCACCTAGACCGACCCGGGTCGTGACCACGTGAAGGCGCCCGGGGCCGCGATGGGTTGCGCAACTTTACGTGATCATGGTCTAGTCGGGAACTCGGCGCTGCACCATCTCTTTGCGCGGTCTTGACCGTGGACGCTGGACCTAGAAGTCAGTTCTGACCTGCGAATATACACGAAGCCCAGGAACGATTCGTCACGTTAGGTTACTTCCCGAAACACGGCCAGGAGAGCTTGTGATATCTTTCACGAGCACCCAGTCGCAGTCTGGCACGCGGTACGTGATACGTTGCGCTCACCTAGCCGGGCTGAGGCCCGGTGGCAACGCAATCGACGGGGCATTAGCGCCGCGACCCTTGTATCAGCCGGGGAATTGGCTCCCCTTCCAGATACCAAACCGGAGCATTGCAGGATGCTGGCGAACTACGCCAAGGTCGCCCGGCGATCGGGCGCGGTCACGCTCGGCGTGGCTGCTGTCATGGCTGGCATCTGCGCATTGGTCGGCGGTGAGAAGGGCGTGCTCGCAGCGCTGATCGCGGCGGGTATCGTCACCATGTTCTTCGGCATCAGCGTGGTCGTCGTCGGCCGCGCCGCGCGACTGAGCCCGCAGGCCATGATGGCCGCCGCTGTGGCGACCTACCTCATCAAGATCATCGTTTTGCTCGCCCTGGTTGGCCAGTTCCTGAACACCACGGCGTTCAACGGCAAGCTGTTCGGGATCACGGCCGTCGTCCTGGTGCTTGCGTACAGCGCCGCGCAAGTGATCTGGACGATGCGGCTGAAGGCCCTCTATGTCGAGCCGGACGGAGAGCGTTGACGGGTGGCCGGAACCTTCATGCTGGACGGCGGAACGCGGCCCACCGGGCGGGCTGCCCGCGGTCGGCTGGGCGCGCTCCAGTGTCACCGCTGGGCTGCGCGGACTGGCCGCGGTCGGCTGGCTGCCACCCAGTGTCACCGCTGGGGCGGGCCCCAGGCCGCGGCGCGTGCCAGCCACTGCGAGCGAAGCCCTAATGGCGCGCGCCAGGGGGCCGGCTGCGGAGCCGCCATCGGACTCGCGGCGGCCCAGGGAAGCAGACGGCTGGGCCATCTTCAGCTACATGATCGGCGGCATGATCCTCTACGGCGGGATCGGCTGGCTGATCGGCCACTGGACCGGCATCTCCGTGCTGTTCCCGGTCGGGATGATCGTGGGCCTGGCGCTGGCAATAGTGCTGATCATCTACCGGGTCACCAGGTCTTGACGCACGCCAGCAGCGAGCGTCGGAAGATGCGCCGGACAGCGGTCAAGCCCAGGAGGAGTCACCGGTGAGTGACGCCAGCGTGCTCCAGGTCGCCAGGCTATGTACCGAGGCAAATTCGCACCTGTTCAACGGCTGCGGCTACCCAGCCCCGTCCTTCGAGAACTTCATCTTCCAGCCGATCTTCCGCATCGGCATCTTTGAGGTCACCAAGCCGTTGCTGCTGGTGGTCCTCGCCGTGGCCCTCATCCTGGTTTTCTACTGGCTCGCCTTCAGGAAGCCGAAGATGGTCCCGCGCCGCTGGTGGGGCGCCCAGAACATCGGGGAGGTCGCGATCCTGGCTGTCCGGGACCAGATACTGCGGCCTCAACTCGGCAGCAAGGGCGACAGGTACCTGCCACTTCTGGTATCGCTGTTCTTCCTCATCTGGATCCTGAACCTTTTCGAGCTCATCCCGGTCCTGCAGTTCCCGGCCACTTCGCTATTCGCCTTCCCCTTGTCGCTAACGCTGATCGTCTGGCCGACTTACATATTCATCGGTATGAAGAACCAGGGACCGATCGGCTATTTCAAGAACATGGCGGTCCCGGCCGGCGCTCCCTGGTGGATCTTGCCGCTGCTTAGCCCGCTCGAGCTGCTTTCGAACATCTTCGTCCGGCCGTTCACGCTGTCGATCCGATTGATGGCCAACATGCTGTCCGGTCACCTGCTGCTGCTGGTGTT
>JASHSO010000490.1 GCA_030038715.1 Streptosporangiaceae bacterium | reverse complement strand
TGCAGCAGACTGCTGGACTTGCTCTCTCCCGACCTGACCAGGATTGGCCGGTAACGCGGGCAGCTTGGTGGTCCAGGCTCCCGTCCGGTTACCTGACGCCGGCCGGATATGTACATTGCATGATCATTGGCACTACGCTGTCGCCTGGCGATGGAGCTCGCCTGACAATTGCCATGACGGCTTATGGCTCCTTGCGAAAGGAGCCGTCGTGCGTACGCGTCGCTGCGCTGCGGTGCGTGCATGCCAGGTGCTGCCAACGGGCATCGGGGCTTGCCGTGCTCGCCTCTCATTAATCCGCCAGCTCGACCCGCCATGGGCTGCAGTTACCCCGACGTCCGGGCCTGCAGACGCCGGACGCGGACCGCCGGACATCCGGCAAGCCGCGTCCGTCATCAGCACACCCTGAATCGAAGGGAGCAACGCATGTCGCAAACCGCTTCTCCGACCGGTGGGGCAGGCCCCGACACAGCGAGCCAGAACGGAGCGAGCACAACTAGCGCCGTGCGGCCCGGACTGGCCGACCCAGGCGCCTGGGCCGTGACGGCCTTCGCCACCACCTCGTTCATGCTCGGCATGTACAACGCCCACCTGATTAACGCCGGCGGCGCGGCAATAGTGATACCGGTGGCGCTGTTCTTCGGTGGCCTGATCCAGATCGTCGTCGGCGTTCTCGAAGTCATGCGCGGGAACGTTTTTGGCGCCGTGGTGTTCGGGACGTACGGTCCGTTCTGGGTCATCTACGGGGTCCTGCTGACCCTCTACGTCACGCAGATCCCAGCCAGCGCCCTGAACAGCGCCCTGGCGCTATACCTGGCCATGTTCGCCGTCATCACGTCCTACTTCGTGGTCGCGTCGCTGCGGACGGACATGGTGCTCGTCGCGATCTTCGCGCTGATCTTCATCGGGCTGGTCCTGCTGGCCATCGGCGCCGGGGCGGCGAACGTCAACATCACGAAGGCAGGCGGCTGGGTCACGCTGATCTTCGCCGTCCTCGCGTGGTACCACGCTGCGGGTGACGTGATCGGGTATACGTTTGGCCGCCGGGTACTGCCGGTCGGCTCACTGCGCAAGTGACAGCCGGGTCCGCGTGGCACCTCGCGGGGAACCACGCGGACCCGCACTGCGCAATCGCACGCAGCAGCGGTCAAGACCGGCTAGCTGCCGACGGTCCCGGGCTTCCCGCGCAGCCCGCTCTCCAACGGCGCAGGAAGGGCGTGCGCCCGCCAGCAGGGCGACGTGGGACGCCCTGAACGCGCAAGACTCTCAGTACGGTCTGCGCGGGCTGCCCGGTGAGCAACTCGATGTGGCGGACCCCCAGACCGCATTTCAGGTAGAGCTCCCGCGCCAGTTCAGGGCGTACCGGGATCGGCGTCGGGAAGCGCTCCCAGATCTGACCGCCGGCCGGACGGCGGCCGATACCGTGCCGCCGTAGCGTCTGCCGCACCAGCGGATCGGCGTACAAGGCGTCGACAAGCTCGATCTCCGTGGGGCCATACCGTGGCTCCGGCCCTCCGACGCGCACCGGCAACCCTAGGTCGTGGGCTGTACGCAGGACAACCTGCCGGGAGACACCCAGCAGCCTGCCGATGTCCGCCGCGGACAACCCCGCGTGGACATAGAGCTGCTCGAGCGCGTCTGCGGGCAGTGTGAGTCTGTCCTGCCTGTTCAGCCGCCCACGCGTGCGCATGTGCACGCCGCAGGCACGCAGCCGGTAGCGAATGGTGCGCTCTGGCATGCCCGTCAAGGCCGAGATCTGGGCAGAGGAATAACCCATCTCCCCATACAGCCTGGCCATCAGGTCGTCGATCGCGGCCCGCTCATCGTCACGCTGCCGCGACCTGCCAGCGCCCCGTGCCTTGACTGGCACCCCTGCTCGCACAAGCAGCCGCGAGACTCGTTGCCTGCTGATCCCCGCTAGCTCCCCGATCCGGTAGGTGGACATGCCCTGGCACACATACAAGTGACTGATGAGTTCGATGACGCTAGCCTCCGGCGGGCCAGACGCCACAGGCATAGCTGGAAAGGCCCGCCCGGCATGCGGGCAGCCTGCATTACTGGTTCGCGCGCACAACGCCAACCTCCCGCCTCAAGGGCAGGGACCGTTGGCGGTGCCTCCGCACTCTACGGCGGGCCCCTCCGCCGTTACTCACGAGTATAACTGCGCAAGCCGCTCGTGCCCATGACGCCGATCAGGGCTCGCCGCAGCCGTCACCGGGCGCTCGGCCAGTCCTCCCGCTCTGGTCGCAGCAGGAGAGGGACCAGCTCGCCAAGAATTTCGTCGGCGCGCCAGTAACTGCAATATCCAATCCACAGGCACCACCTGCTCGGACGCGGCGGAATCCGCCACCCCGTCCTGATCCACGCGCAAAAGGCGGGCACGCGGTCTTGGCGTAGCCGCGCTAGCAGTTCGGTCACGATCCGCTCTTCGACCAGCCCGAGCGGCACCCAGGTCTCGGCGTCCAGCCCGTTGGCGCGCGGAACTCTCCGCAGCGATACCCGAAGCGGCGTTGGCGTATCTCCCCGCATGGCCCTGGCCTCCCGACCGAGTTCCAGGACCCATCGGCCGGGGTGGCATTCGACCTT
>JASHSO010000045.1 GCA_030038715.1 Streptosporangiaceae bacterium | reverse complement strand
GTGGCCGAGCGCGACGCCTATGCCAACCTGCTGCTGCCCGAGCTGCTCGCCCGGCGCCGTCTGTCCGGCAGGGACGCCGCGCTGGCGACCGAGCTGACTTACGGCACCCTGCGCGGCCAGGGCAGCTACGACGCCGTCCTTGCCGTCTGCAGCGATCGCGAGCTGGCGGCGCTCGAGCCAGCGGTACGCCAGGTGCTCAGGCTGGGCGTGCACCAGCTGCTCGCCACCAGGGTGGCGCGGCATGCCGCCGTGGCGACCTCGGTGGACCTTGTCAAGGACGTCGTCGGCCAGCGACCGGCCGGGTTCGTCAACGCCGTGCTCCGGCGGGTCGCGACAAGGGATATGGCGGGCTGGCTCGCGATTGCCGCCCCCAGCCGGCAGGAGGACCTTGCCGGACATCTGGCAGTGCGGTACAGCCACCCGCGGTGGATCGTCGGGGCCCTGGCTGATGCGCTCGGCGAGGCAACGCCCGGCAGCAGCATGACCGGGACCGAGGCGCTGCTGACGGCGGACAGCGAGCGCCCGCGGGTGTGCCTGTGCGCCGTTCCCGGGCTGGCCGGACAGCAGGAATTGGTCGCAGCGGGCTGCCAGCCGGCCGCGTGGTCGCCGTTCGGCGGCTACCTGGCGGACGGCGATCCGGCGGCCGTCCCGGCGATCGCCGACGGCAGAGCCGGGGTGCAAGACGAAGCGAGCCAGCTTGCCGCTATCGCGCTGGCCAGAGCCGGGATCGACGGGCCGGACGCGCGATGGCTTGACTTGTGCGCGGGGCCTGGCGGCAAGGCGCGCCTGCTGGCTGGGCTTGCTGCCGCCCGTGGTGCCCGCCTGGTCGCGGCCGAACCCCGTGAGCACCGGGCACGGCTGGTGCTGGCGGCGACGCTGGCGACCGGCGGCTGTGGCGTCGTGGCGGCTGATGCCTTGGCGCCCGCCTGGCAGCCCGGCGGCTTCGACAGGGTGATTGCCGATGTGCCGTGCTCTGGTCTCGGTGCCCTGCGCCGCAGGCCGGAGTCGCGCTGGCGGCGCATGCCAGCGGACGTCGCCGCGCTAGGCGGGCTGCAGCGCGGGCTGGTCAGCGCGGCACTGGACGCTGCCAGGCCCGGCGGGCTCGTCGCGTACGTTACCTGCTCGCCGCTTCATGCCGAGACCCGTGACGTGCTCGCCGATGTGCTCGCGGCCCGTCCTGACGTGGTGGTGCTCGACGCACCCGCGATCCTGGCCGATGTTCCGGGCCTGGCTTGCCTGCCGCCTTACCACCGCTACGCCCAATTCTGGCCGCACCGGCACGGCACCGATGCCATCTTCCTGGCCCTGCTGCGCCGGTCCGGCTAGCGGGAGAGTGAGCGTGGCCGGGCCGGGCCGACCTTGGTGCAGCCGATATCCGCTCGCTGGCCCTGCGCGTAGCCGTCGCCGTAACCGCTGCCGGAGTAGGTCGTTCTCGCCGTGCGAGTGTGCGGGTAAGCCAGCGCCACGTTCCGGCGGATGACCACCGACCGGTCGGCGAGCACCAGGGCCGCGCGGGATCCCGGCTCGCCGGCGCTCGCGCCGGCCTCGCGCTCGGCACGCTGCTCGGCTGCCCGGACCCGGGCCGTCACCGCCGACGTGAAGCCGAGCAGCCAGCTGCGCCGCCAGGCGCGCGGGCTATCGGCCCAGTCGGGCACCGGCGCGCTTGCCAGGCCGTGCCACATCTGGATGAGCACGGAGGTGTAGAGCATGTCGGTGCGCTCGATGTCGGAGGCGTAACCGAACACGTGCACGCGCATGCCCGCGCGGCCCGCCAGCAGGATGCACTGGCAACGCAGCGCGGTCCCGAGCCCGCAAAGCAGGTGCGCCTTCACCCGGCCCCAGGGGTTATCGACGTCCACCACGCGACTGTCTGGGCGGTCGGTGTCCGGCTGCCGGGCGGCGAGCAGCGCGCGGTCGATCCCGTACTTGCCCATGAGTTCGGCCGCCTTGGCCGTGAGTGCCTGCGCCTCCTCCGGCGTGACTCCCTGGCTCTCGGCCTTGGATAGCAGCTTGCGGATCCGGTCGAGCAGCCGGTCCGGTGCCTCGATGGTCACGGGGTCCTCCTGGCGTGGGCAGCCTTGCGTGCGGCACCGAACATAGCCCGGTGCTGCGACAGTCGGCGGCTGACGCAGGCGGGCTGCCTGCAGTCTGGCATCGGCCCCTAGAATCGGCCGTGATATGAGCGTGCGAATTGCGCCAAGCCTGCTGGCCGCCGACTTCGCCAGGCTCGCCGAGGAGGCGGATGCCGTCTCGGCCGTGGCCGACTGGCTCCACGTGGACGTGATGGACGGCCACTTCGTGCCGAATCTCACCATCGGCCTGCCCGTCGTGGAGGCGCTGCTGCGGCACGCCCGCCTGCCGCTGGACTGCCACCTGATGATCGAAGATCCAGAGCGGTGGGCGCCGATGTACGCCGAGGCGGGCGCACGCAGCGTGACCATCCACGCGGAGGCGGCGGGAGCGCCGATCAGGACACTGCGCCAGATCCGTGCGACCGGCGCGCGGGCTGGCCTCGCCTTTAATCCGGCGACGTCAGTGCGGCCGTATGCGGAGCTGCTGCCCGAGGTCGACATGCTGCTGCTCATGACCATCGAGCCCGGCTTTGGCGGCCAGGAGTTCATGGACTTGGTCCTGCCGAAGATCCGCCACGCACGCGAACTCATCAGTGCGCATGGCGGCGAGATATGGCTCCAGGTCGACGGCGGGGTGAGCGAGGAAACCATCGGGCGCTGCGCCGAGGCTGGCGCGGACATGTTCGTGGCCGGGTCGGCGGTGTATGGCAGCGGGGACCCCGCGAGTTCGGTCAAGGCGTTGCGGGAACTGGCTATCGCCGCCGGGCGCTCTGCTGCCGCGAGCCCTCCTGGCGGCTGCCCTGGCGCGGCAAGCTGACCGGGTGGCCGGGTCGCAGGCACGCCAGGGCGTGCAGCTGACTAATCTCGACGAGCCGCTGTTCGATGGCGCCGATGCCGTCAAACGCGATCTGGTCGACTACCTGGACGCGATCAGCACGCAGGTCATCCGACACCTGGCCGACCGTCCGCTGTCAGTGGTTCGGGTGCTGCGCGGCCAGCAGCCGTTCATGCAGAAGAACGTGCCGACCTACACGCC
>JASHSO010000489.1 GCA_030038715.1 Streptosporangiaceae bacterium | reverse complement strand
GCCGGTCCTCGCCGGGTCGCCGAACATGCCGAGCACGTCGTCTCGGAGCTGGAAGGCGACTCCGAGCGGGACGCCGTACTGCGTGCACGCTCGCGTCACGGCCGGCCTGCGGCCAGCGAGCGCGGCGCCTAGGTGAAGCGGGCGCTCAACGGTGTACTTCGCCGTCTTGTAGGTCACCACGCGCATGGCGCTCGCCACCGAGTCGCCGCCTCCGGCCTGGTTGACAAGGTCTAGGAACTGGCCGGAGATCACCTCGGTACGCATGGTGTCCAGCACCCGCTGGGCCCGGCGCAGTGCGGCTGGCGGCAGCTCACTCTCGTGAAAGAGCTGGTCAGTCCAGGACAGCAGGATGTCTCCCAACAAGATTGCGGCACCGACGCCGAACTGCTCGGCCGGGCCGGCGTAGCCGGCCATCGCGTGCCTGTCGGCGAACTGCCTGTGCACGGCCGGCCGTCCGCGCCTGGTGTCGCTCGCATCCATTACGTCGTCGTGCACGAGCGCGCTTGCGTGCAGCAGCTCCAGCGCCGCTGCAGCAGTGAGGATCTCCGGGCAGTCGCCGCCGCCGGCGGCCCGCCAGCCCCAGTAGCAGAACGCTGGCCGCAGCCGCTTTCCGCGGGCCAGCAACTCTGCGATGGCGTCGAGCCACGGCAGCAGCTCCGCGCCGATCGCGGCCAGGACGGTCTGCTGTCGGCCGAGGAACTGGGCCAGGGCAGTGCCGACCGCGCTCCGGATCGGGCCGAGCCGGGCCTGGTCAGTTGCCATGGTCGGAGACTAGACCCCGGACCTCGCGGTTGTCGGCGTCGGCCGCCAGCGCGCGGTCTCAAGCAGCTGGAACCCGCGGCTGCCGCTCGGGCGTCGGTCCGGCCGGCTGGCCGCGCAGCGGGCTGCCTGCGCGCCGCCGGTACCCTTGCCGTCATGTCGCAGCGCCCAGCCGCCGCCATCCGCGACCTGCTGACCGCGGGCCAGCAGTCGTACTCGTTCGAGTTCATGCCGCCGAAGACCGGGGCCGAGGAGGAGCGGCTGTGGCTTGCCATCCGCCAGCTTGAACCGCTGCGGCCTACCTTCGTGTCGGTGACATACGGGGCAGGTGGCTCGACTCGCGACCGCACGGTCCGCGTTACCGGGCGGATCGCCGCGGAGACGACGCTGACACCCGTGGGTCACCTGACCGCGGTCGATCACTCGGTAGCAGAACTACGGCACGTCATCGGCTCGTATGCGGCGGTTGGCGTGCGCAATGTGCTGGCGCTGCGCGGTGACCCGCCCGGCGACCCGAGGGCGGAGTGGCGGCCGCACCCCCAGGGCCTGCGGTATGCGGAGGACCTCGTGCGGCTGATCCGGGCCAGCGGCGACTTCTGCGTCGGGGTCGCCGCGTTTCCCGAAGGTCACATTCGGTCGGTGAGCCGAGAGTCGGATATCGACTATTTCGTCGGTAAGTGCCGGGCGGGTGCGGACTTCGCCATCACGCAGATGTTCTTCCATGTTGCCGACTACCTTCGGCTCCGGGACGAGGTGGTCGCACGAGGCTGCGACCTTCCGATCATCGCCGGGATCATGCCGATCATCAGCGTGCCGATGATCGAGCGCGCGGTGCTGTTGTCAGGCGCCAGGATTCCCGCGTCGCTTGCAGGGGACCTGCGCGAGCACGCCGACGACAAGACCGCGGTGCGCAAGATCGGCGTGGAGTACGCGGCCGCCATGTGCGAGGAACTGCTCACTGAAGGCGTGCCAGGCCTGCACTTTTACACTCTGAACGGGTCGCGTGCCACCAGGGAGATTTATCAGGTGCTCGGCCTCGGGCCGGCTGGGCTCGGTGCCGCCAGCGGGAGCGCTGCTCCCATGACCGCGTAGCGGGGGCCGCCGCCGGGAAACAGGAACCCGGTCAGCAGATCCGAGAAGCCCATGCTCCGATACAGTCGCCGAGCCGGAGACTCGGTGTCCCGGGTGGACAGCACTGCATGCCGCTCAAGTCGGCCATCGGTGAGCGCGGTCAGCATCCGCCGGCCGATACCGCGGGCCTGGTAGACGGGATGCACATGCACCTCGGCGATCTCCATCGCATCCGAAAGCCATGACCGCGCCGCCGCCTGGCCGGCCCGGTTGGCAAGCGCGTCCCGGACAACGTCGTGCCACCACTGACCGGACGTGCCGCGGAAGCCGTAAGCGAACCCGACGATGTGCTGCTGTGGCTCTACGGTCGCGGCAATAGCGCGGAATGCCGGATTGCGGGTATGGCGCTCCATGATGGCACCCCGGGCCGCCAGCTCCTCCCGCCTCGCTCCCATGGCCGCCGCGTAAATCTGCAGTAGCGAGTCCAAGTGGGCTAGGAAGTCGGAGGGTGCCAGTTCGCCTACCTCCGCCGCGGTCTGCACCGGCCCAGCGTAGTGCGAAGCGCAGGCGTCCTGGGCGACGCAGGCATGAGTGTCAGACCCGCCGTGTACCTTCGAACGCAGCTACAAATGGGTGGACACATCAACGAATGAGTGTTCGAATTGTTGCGTGGGAGTTTGCAGCCGGGCCCCCTCGGTTGCTGGTTCGGCCGGGCGAGGTGTGGGGAAGCGCCCAGCCCGGCCGGACGCCCGCAGCCGCGAGGGTGTTGTGCTGGCACGAGCCCGAGGAGGGACGATGAGCCAGGCTGTCGAGACGAGACCGGGTCGAGAGGGGCAGCGCTGCCGGGTTTCGCCGTCCGCGCTTGCGCTGGTCGAATCGGCCCGGCACGGGCTGGCGGCAGCCGAGGACGAGCCCGCGCCGTCAGCGCGGTACGTCGGAGCTCACTTGGCGGCATTGCGTGCTGCGGCCGCAGTTGTCGCCGCGCGGGCCGAGCCGCCCGGTGCCGGGCGCAGGAGGCCGCAGAGCGTGTGGGAACTGCTTCCAAAGGTCGACCCCGCGCTGCGAGAGTGGGCCGCGTTCTTCGCCGCCAGCGCGGCCAAGCGTGCTGCTGCCGAGGCCGGACTTCCCAGGGCCGTGTCGGTCGGCGAGGCCGACGAGCTGCTGCGCGACGTCGGCGCCTTCGTGGCTCTTGCCGAGGGCGCGCTGGGAATGCAGCCGGAGCAGCAGCTCCTACCGCTGGCGACAGCTGGCTAGAAGGCCTCGACGGCTCCGCGTGCCTCGGAGTCGAGAATGCCCCAACCGATGAGCTCCTCGGTGAGGTCGGCAGGACTCTTGTCGTAGATGACCGCCAGCGAGCGCAGGTCCTCCTGGCGGATCGACAGCACACGGCCGTTGTAGTCGCCGCGCTGGCTCTGAATCGTTGCAACGTAGCGGGACAGCGGACCTGCCTTGTCTTTGGGCAGCTGAGCCATCCGCTCCAGGTTGATGACAAGCTTGGGCGCAGGGGCAAGCAGCGTGGGAAGCACATCGCCTGGCAGCAACTCCGAAACAGGAACGCCGTAGAACTCGGCGAGTTCGGCCAGCTTCTGCACAGTCACGGACCTGTCACCCCGCTCGTAGGAGCCGACGACCACGGCCTTCCACCGGCCGCGTGACTTCTCCTCGACGCCGTGCAGCGACAGCCCTTGCTGGGTGCGGATGGCGCGCAGCCGCGCGCCAAGAGTCTTGGCGTAGTCAGATGGCATAGTTACTTTCCCTTGGGCTGTCGTAGCTGAAAGTGACGGTTACGGACAGTGACGGTAGGCCCAGCGCAACGCAGGGTCAAGCCGAATGCCAAAAAACGGATGAAGCCACCCGACCCGGCGCCGCTGTGGAGCCTGACCTGCTGTTCTGCAGCAGACGCTGCGAGGTTCCGGCGGAGCCGGCCTTCAGCGCTGAGCAGCTTCGACGCAGACCGGATCACATCATATCTCTCATTTCATACAGAAACCGGCTGTTTGCGACGCCCACCTCGCTAGCCCTCATTCGGGGCCGCCGCGCGTCAGCCAGATCCATCGCGGGATGCCTGGTACCGTTGTGCGGGCAGACGTCCTTTAAGGCCCGTCCGGTGAGGCGGGAAAGGAGGTCCTTGTGACGCATGCGCTGCATTCTTCCGGCGATCCCGCCGTAGGCGGCGGAGAGCCTGCCGGAGCGGGCACCGCCGGAGCGGGCACGGCCGGAGCGGGCACCGCTAAGGTGCCGCCCGCTGGCGGCAAGCTAGTTCTCGGGCCTGAGGAGATCCGGCGAGCCCTGACGAGAATCGCGCACGAGATACTCGAGCGCACCGACGGTGCCGCTGACGTGATCCTGCTCGGCATCCCGACCAGGGGGGTTCCGCTCGCGTGCAGGCTGGCCGCCAGGCTCACCCAGGTTGAAGGGCGCCCGGCCGCGACCGGCTCGCTCGATGTCACCATGTACCGCGACGACCTGCGGCTGCGGCCGGCTCGGACGCTCGGCCACACCTCGGTACCGCCCTCCGGGCTGGACGGCAAGGTCGTCATTCTCGTCGATGACGTGCTGTACTCCGGCCGGACCGTCCGAGCGGCGCTGGACGCGCTCGGCGACCTTGGACGGCCACGCACGGTGCAGCTGGCTGTGCTGGTGGACCGAGGCCACCGGGAACTGCCGATCAGGGCCGACTACGTCGGCAAGAACCTGCCGACTTCACAGCGCGAGGTGGTCCACGTGCTGCTGAACGAGGTCGATGGCCAGGACGCGGTCATGCTCACCACGGGCCTGGACCAGGCGGCGCAGCCGTCGGCAGGCGACGCCCGGATCGAGACCGACCGGTGAACCGGCACTTGATCTCGATCGCGGACCTCAACCGAGACGACGCGCTGCTCATACTCGACACCGCCGAAGAACTCGCCCAGGTGGCCGACCGGCCGATCAGGAAGCTGCCAACGCTTCGCGGCCGGACGGTGGTCAACTTGTTCTTCGAGGACTCGACCCGGACCAGGATCTCCTTCGAGGCCGCTGCCAAGAGACTGTCGGCCGATGTGATCAACTTCTCGGCCAAGGGATCCAGTGTCGCCAAGGGCGAGAGCCTCAAGGACACGGCGCTGACCCTGGAGGCGATGGGCGCCGATGCCGTCGTTATCAGGCACGCCGCGTCCGGGGCTGCACACCGGCTGGCCGGCTGGGTGCGCGGCAGTGTAGTCAACGCTGGCGACGGCATGCATGAGCATCCGACGCAAGCGCTGCTGGATGCCTTCACCATTCGGCGCAGGCTCGGCCGGATCGACGGGCTAGCCGTGACGATCGTGGGCGACGTGCTGCACAGCCGTGTGGCCAGGTCTAACGTCTTGCTGCTCCGGCTGCTTGGCGCCGACGTGACGCTGGTTGCGCCGCCCACCCTGCTGCCAGTGGCGGTGTCGAGCTGGCCGTGCGAGGTCAGCTATGACCTGGACTCGCTGCTGCCCAAGTCCGACGTCGTGATGATGCTACGAGTGCAGGCAGAGCGGATGAACGCCGCGTACTTCCCGACGGTGCGCGAGTACAGCCGCAGGTACGGGCTGGACGCCGACCGCATGCAGACACTGCCTGAGCACGCGATCGTCATGCATCCCGGGCCGATGAACCGCGGCGTGGAGATCGCTGCCGACGTCGCGGACTCGGCACGTTCGACCATCGTGGAGCAAGTGGCCAACGGGGTCAGCGTCCGGATGGCGGTGCTCTACTTGCTGCTCGGCGGTGCCCAGGCGGGCGGAAGCCAGCTCGAGGCAGCCAGATGACCGGCGACGGCGCGCAGCCCTGGCTCATCAGGGGTGCCCGGCTGCTTGGCGGGCCTGCCACGGACCTGCTGCTCGCGGACGGGCTGATCGTCGAGGCTGGGACCGGCATCAGTGCACGGGGCGCCCAGGTGCTTGACGCCGATGGGCTGATCGCGCTGCCCGGCCTGGTCGATCTGCACGCCCACCTGCGCGAGCCCGGCCGCGAGGATGCCGAGACAGTGCAGACCGGCACCGCGGCGGCGGCGCTCGGCGGTTTCACCGCCGTACACGCCATGGCCAACACCGACCCGGTAGCAGACACAGCGGGCGTGGTCGAACAGATCTGGCGCCTCGGCCGGCAGGCGGGCCACTGCGATGTGCAGCCCGTCGGTGCGGTCACAGCAGGCCTGGCGGGCAGCCGACTAGCCGAACTCGGCGCCATGGCAGACTCGGCGGCCCGCGTGCGGATCTTTTCCGATGACGGCCGCTGCGTGTCGGACGCGGTGCTCATGCGGCGCGCGCTGGAGTACGTCAAAGCGTTCGACGGGGTCATCGCGCAGCACGCACAGGAACCGCGGCTGACTGAAGGTGCGCAGGTCAACGAGGGCGAGGTGTCGGGCAGGGTCGGCCTGACCGGGTGGCCGGCGGTTGCCGAGGAGGCGATCATCGCCCGGGACTGCCTGCTGGCGGCGCACGTGGGATCGGCTCTGCACGTATGCCACGTCTCGACGGCGGGCTCGGTGGAGATCATCCGGTGGGCCAAGTCCAAGGGCTGGCGCGTGACCGCCGAGGTGACCCCGCACCACCTGCTGCTGACCGACGAGCTGGTAGCCGGATACGACCCCGTTTACAAGGTGAACCCGCCGCTCCGGACGGCAGCGGATGTGGCCGCGCTGCGCCAGGGGCTAGCAGACGGCACGATCGACTGCGTGGCGACCGACCATGCCCCGCACCCGGTCGAGGAGAAGGACACCGAGTGGCAGGTCGCCGCGTTCGGGATGACCGGCCTGGAGACCGCGCTGCGGGTCGTGCACCAAGCCATGGTGCAGCCGGGACTGCTGGACTGGGCCGGGGTCGCTGACCGGATGTCGGTCAGGCCGGCTGCGATCGGACGCCTGGACGGAGCGGCCGGAGCGGTCCGCGTCCCTGCCGCTGGCCACGCGCACAGCAGCGGGAGGCAGGCCGGCGGCACCCACGGCAGCGGCAGCGGTACGCACGGCAGCGGCACCCACGGCGGCGGGAGCTACGAAGCCGGGCCTGCGCTGGTGCACGGCCGCCCGCTGATCCCGGGCAGCCCGGCCAACCTCGCGCTCTACGACGAGGCGACCCGCAGCGTCGTAGACCCGACGATGCACGCTTCGCGCAGCCGCAATACCCCGTTCTCCGGGGTGGAGTTGCCCGGCCGGGTGCAGGCCACGTTCCTGCGGGGACGCCCCACCGTGCTGGACGGGAAGCTGACGCGGTGAGCACGCTCGCCGCGGGGCGCCCGGCCATCCTGGTCCTGGAAGACGGCCTGGTCTTCGGTGGCACAACGTTCGGGGCGGACAGCGACACCTTCGGGGAAATGGTCTTCAACACCGGCATGACCGGCTACCAGGAGACCCTGACCGACCCGTCGTACGCCCGCCAGATCGTGGCCATGACCGCGCCGCATATCGGCAACACCGGCATCAACGACATCGACCCCGAATCACGCCGGATCTGGGTGGCCGGGTTCGTGGTGCGCGAGCCGGCCAGGCTGGCCTCGAGCTGGCGGTCGCGGCGTAGCCTTCAGGACGAGCTCGCCAGCCACGGCGTGACCGGCTTCGCGCTGTCCGGCACTAGGGCGCTGACCAGGCACCTTCGGGACTCCGGCGCGATGCGGGCCGGCATCAGCACGGACGTCACCGACCCCGGCGACGTGCTGGACCGGGTGCTTGCCAGCCCGCCGATGACCGGCGCGGACCTGGCCCGTGACGTCACGACCCCGGAGCCTTACGTGGTCAGTCCGCCGGACGGCGCTGCGGTCAGCTACCGAGTAGCGGCGATCGACCTCGGCATTAAGGCCGCCACGCCCCGGTTGCTGGCGGCCCTGGGCTGCGAGGTGACCGTGCTGCCGGCCACCGTGACCGCCGAGCAGGTCCTGGCCGCGGGCCCGGACGGGGTGTTCTTCTCCAACGGGCCGGGTGATCCTGCAGCGGCGCCGTACGCGGTGGCAGCCATGCGAGGCGTGCTGGCCGCGGGCGTGCCGGTCTTCGGGATCTGCCTGGGCAGCCAGATACTGGGCCGGGCCCTCGGCCTGGACACCTACAAGCTGCGGTTCGGGCACCGCGGGGTGAACCAGCCCGTGCAGGACCTGCGCACCGGCCAGGTGCAGATCACCAGCCACAACCACGGATTCGCCGTCGCGCTGCCAGCGGGCACCGTTCCCGGAAGGGCCTTTGACACGGCCTACGGCCCCGCAGAGATCACCCACGTGAACCTCAACGACGGCGTCGTGGAGGGGTTGCGGCTGACCGGGGCGCCCGCGTTCAGCGTGCAATACCACCCCGAGGCTGCGCCGGGGCCGCATGACGCGTCCGGCCTGTTCACGCAGTTTTGCGAGCTGATGGATGGCGCACGATGACCAGGATGGGAACGGGGCAGAGCCGGGGCACCGCGCGCCATACGGGCCGCGGTGATGGCGGTTCACCCCGTTCCCGTTCCCGTGAAGGCTTGGCCGGAGACCTCGATGCCTAGGCGGGCCGACCTGAAGTCGGTGCTCGTCATCGGTTCCGGTCCCATCGTCATCGGCCAGGCGTGCGAGTTCGACTACTCCGGTACCCAGGCCTGCCGGGTACTGCGCGCCGAGGGCATCAGGGTCAGCCTGGTGAACTCCAACCCGGCGACGATCATGACCGACCCGGAGTTCGCCGACGCCACCTATGTGGAGCCGATTACGCCGGACGTGCTGGAGAAGGTGATCGCCAAGGAGCGGCCGGACGCGATCCTGCCGACCCTCGGCGGCCAGACCGCCCTCAACGCCGCGGTCGCCCTGCACGACGGCGGGATGCTGGCCAAGCACGGCGTGGAGCTGATCGGCGCCTCCATCGACGCGATCAGGGCGGGGGAAGATCGCGACCGGTTCAAGCAGATCGCCACCGGCGTCGGGGCGCAGGTGCCGCGCAGCTCGATCTGTCACACTCTCCAGGACGCTCGCGCAAGCGCGGCCGAACTGGGCTTCCCGGTCATCGTGCGGCCGTCGTTCACTCTCGGCGGCACCGGGTCCGGCGTAGCCAGGACAGCGGCCCAGCTCGACCGCATTGCCGGCGCCGGGCTTGACGCCAGCCCGGTCACGGAGGTGCTGATCGAGGAGTCGGTGCTGGGCTGGAAGGAATTCGAGCTTGAGTTGATGCGCGACCGGCACGACAACGTGGTGATCGTGTGCTCCATCGAGAACGTGGACCCGATGGGCGTGCACACCGGGGACTCGGTGACCGTGGCACCAGCGATGACGTTGACCGACCGGGAGTACCAGCACATGCGGGACGTAGCGATCGCCACGGCGCGGGCGGTCGGCGTGGACACCGGCGGCTGCAACATCCAGTTCGCGGTGCACCCCGCAACCGGCCGGATGGTCGTGATCGAGATGAACCCGCGGGTGTCGCGGTCCAGCGCACTGGCCTCCAAGGCGACCGGCTTCCCGATCGCCAAGATAGCCGCGAGGCTGGCGATCGGCTACACGCTGGACGAGATACGCAATGACATCACCGGCGAGACGCCGGCCAGCTTCGAGCCCGCGCTGGATTACGTGGTGGTCAAGGTGCCGCGGTTCGCGTTCGAGAAGTTCCCGGGCGCGGACCCCGAGCTGACCACGCACATGAAGTCGGTGGGCGAGGCGATGGCGATCGGCCGCAACTTCGCCGAGGCGCTGCAGAAGGCCCAGCGCTCGCTTGAGGATCCCAGCGCCCCGCTGAGCTGGCGGCAGCCGCCGGGGGATAAGGCCGTGCTGCTAGCGGAGTGCACGCGCCCGCACGACGGGCGGCTCGGGACCGTGCACCAGGCGCTGCGGGCCGGAGCCACGGTCAGCGAGATCGCGCAGGCCAGTGGCATCGATCCGTGGTTCGTCGACCAGATCGCGGGGATCGAGGAGCACGCCCGGCAGGTCACCGCAGCGGGACTCGGCGACGGCGGGCCTGCCACGGCGGGCACGCTCGCCGACGCTAAGGCGCTCGGCTTTTCCGACGCCCAGCTCGGCCAGCTCACCGGGCAGTCCGAGGCGCAGATCAGGCGGCTGCGGCAGGGCCTGGCCATCCGGCCGGTCTACCATGCCGTGGACACGTGCGCGGCCGAGTTCGCCGCCCTGACGCCGTACCTGTACTCCTCTTACGACGACGGCGACGAGGTGCCGCAGGGGGACAAGCCCAAGGTGATCATCCTGGGCAGCGGGCCGAACCGGATCGGGCAGGGCATCGAGTTCGACTACGCGTGCGTGCACGCCTCGTTCGCGCTGACCGAGGCCGGCTACGAGACCGTCATGGTCAACTGCAACCCCGAAACGGTTTCCACCGACTACGACACCTCGGGCCGGCTCTACTTCGAACCGCTGACCCTGGAAGACGTGCTCGAGGTGGTG
>JASHSO010000488.1 GCA_030038715.1 Streptosporangiaceae bacterium | reverse complement strand
AAGCTGAAACCTTCATCGAGGCGCCCGCAGTGGCGATCTGGGCCGTGGTTTCTGATGTGACCCGCGTCGGTGCGTGGAGCGGCGAGTGCCGCGGATGTCGCTGGGTCGACGGCTTCACCGCGCCGACGACCGGCGCGCGCTTCCGCGGAAACAACCGGCGGAGCTGGCTCCGGTGGACGCGGCTCAACGAGATGATCGTCGCGGACGAGCCTCGCGAGCTCGTGTGGCGCACGATTGCGAGTGGACCCTATCCCGACTCAGTCGAGTGGCATCTGAACCTTCAGCCGGAGTCTGGCGGGACCAGGGTCAGCGAGTCTTTCAAGGTGCTGAGAATACCGCGGCTGATGGAGTTGCTGCTGTGGGTGGCCATGCCCCCGCACCGCGACCGGACAGCCGACATCGAGCGCGACCTCGGACGTCTCAAGGCATTGATCGAGAATTCGCGCTGAGTCCGCGGCTGCTGGCCCGGGGCGCCGCGGGGCTGTCGCGCAGCGCGCCCGCAATGGCCTCGCCGAAGGCCTTGGCTACCGGGGGCGGGAAGGCGTTGCCGACCTGCCGGTAGGCGGCAGTCTTGCGGCCGGCGAACCGCCAGGAGTCCGGGAAGCCCTGCAGCCGTGCGACCATCGCGGTGGTCAGCTTCGGCAGCCCGGTGACCGGGAAATCCGGGCCGGGGACCTGATCGGCGATGCCGAGGCCGTCGACGCCCAGCGCCCTCCACGCCGCACGGGCCCGGGTAGGCCCGAGGTCGGGACCGCCGTGCTTCTTGCTGCCGCCCACGATGGTCGGGGCGACCTCCGCTGCCCGCTGTGCCCAGGCCTCCGCGCCGGGCCAGCCGCGCGAGCGCATCAGGTCGGCGAGCGCCTCGCCGACGGTAGGCGGCGGTGCGGCACGGGGCTGCGGCCAGCGGAACCGGGACGCCCACGGCTGGCGAATGCCAACCAGCACAAACCGCGGCCGCAGCTGAGGAACCCCGTGCTCACTGGCCTGCACCAGGTCCCACCGGGTGTCATAGCCCAGCTCGTGCAGCCGCGCCAGGACCTGGGCGCGGTAGCCGTCGAACCGCCGCGTTCCGAGCCCGCGGACGTTCTCCAGCAGGACCGCCTGCGGTTCGCACTCCTTGACTAGCCGAAGCGCCTGCGGGAACAGGTCCCGCTCGTCGTCCTCGCCGAGCTGCTTGCCGGCAACCGAGAACGGCGGGCACGGCACCCCGCCTGCCAGCAGGTCGACTTGCCCGAACGCGTACCCGTCCACGTTCGCGACGTCGTCCTCGACGACCTTCCAGATATGTCCGCGGTTCCGGCGCAACGTCTCGCAGGCGTCCTGGTCGATCTCGATCACGGCCTCGTGAGCAAACCCGGCCTGCTCCAGGCCGAGAGCCTGCCCGCCGGCGCCCGCGCAGATCTCCACCGATGTCAGCTCGCGCATGCCACCCCGACCGTCCGACTCATGGGCCGATTCTGCCGGCTGGCACCGACATCGTCGCGGTTCCACGCCGGCGAAACTCTGCCATCCGCTGGCACCCGGCGCCGTCGCGGTTCGACGCCGGTGGCGCGGCTCCACGCCGGCGAACTGCGCCATCCAAGCAGCCCGCCGGGCGGCGCCGCCAGTCCCGGTCTGCTAGGCGATCAGCCGCGCCGCGGTAGCGGCGACCGTCGCGTAGGACATGGTGAAGCTGCCGCCGGCCGCATCCACGGCGGCACCGAGGCCTTCCAGGAGCTCCTGCTGAATGGCCTCGGGGCGCTGGTCGAAGCCGCCAGTGGTCGGTACCAGGTCCAGCCACTCGTTCCGGGTGTACGGCCGTTCCCAGTACGACAGCCATTCCTCCGGCTCGCCGAACGACCCCGATTGCCTTATCACCCCGACTAGCCGTCCGCACCCGGCACGGTAGGCCTCCAGGAGGGGCCTGTCCCAGAGACCGCCGCCTGCCGAGTCCGGCAGCACGCGGCGAAAGACCCCGGCGAACGCCTCGCGCATGTCCCTGGGCGGGTCGAAGGCATTCCAGAACACCGCCAGCCGGCCTGCTGGGCGCAGCACCGCGGCGGCCTTCGCCACTCCCGCCACCGGATCCACCCAGTGCCAGGCCTGCGCGGCAATAACCGCATCGAACGTGCGCCCGGCCGGGTCCCAATCCTCGAACCTCGCGACCTCCGTCTCCGTCCCGCCCTGTCTTGCCAGCTCCGCCATCCGCGGATCGGGATCCACGCCGAGCACCCGGCAGCCGGCCGCCTGGAACAGCCGGGCCGAGATGCCAGTGCCGCACCCGACATCGAGCACATCGCGTCCCGGGCTGGTGGCGATGATGCGGTCCACCAGGTCGGACGGATAGGTGGGCCTGGCCCGGTCGTAGCGGCCAGCATCGTTGCCGAACCCCTCAGCGACCTGCCGCTGCAGATGCGATGCCTGCGCCCGGTCGTAGCTTGCCCCAGTGCCCGGCTCGCGGCCTTCCTGTGGCGCCGGCGGTAGAGTGGTCATGTGCCCACTATAAGTGGGCCGGTGCCCACCTAGTGACTGCGTTCGCGCACAGCGCAGGAAGGTTCGGACGACCAATGCCCACAGGTGTGGCCATCCGCGATCCGC
>JASHSO010000487.1 GCA_030038715.1 Streptosporangiaceae bacterium | reverse complement strand
GGAGTCAAGCAGCGTCATGTCCGAGGCGTAAGTCATCAGGCACACGTGCAGCAGCGGATCATCGGGGAGCTCGCCATCGGCCCTGAGCCAGACAACGCTGCGCGATGAGATCAACGACGGGTCCCGCTCCGCCTCCACCGTCAGCGCGCCAACGTGCCTGATGTCGATCGGACTGTCGCGCATGAAGTCGTCGGCCGACGCACCGAAAATCCGCCGCATCCGATCCGCGGTCGGCTCGACTGACTCGGGGGGTGGCACGTCGGGCATGACGTCGGAATGCTCGAAACCGGGCTCGCCACTGTGAAACGACGCCGACAGGGTGAAGATCGCCCTCCCATGCTGCACGACGGTGACCCGGCGGGTCGTGAACGACCTCCCGTCGCGGACTCGCTCCACCTCATACACCAGCGGCACGGTCGGGTCGCCGGGCCTGATGAAGTATGCGTGCAGGGAGTGCACGGGCCGGTCGGTAGGAACCGTCCGCCCGGCGGCGACGAGTGCCTGGCCGGCGACCTGGCCGCCGAAGACACGCTGCCGCCGTTCGCCTTCAGGACTGCGGCCGCGGAAAAGATCCAGCTCGATCTGCTCGAGGTCCAGCAACGCTACAACGCCGTCGAGTGCGGGTGTCATGGGGAAGCCGCCCCGCCGTTGTCATCGTCTGTGGCGCACAGTTCAAGCACGGCTGCACCGTACCGGTCAAGCTTGACAGCGCCCACACCAGGGATGGCGGCTAGCTGGGCCGGGCTGGCCGGCCGACGTGCAGCGATGGCCCGCAGGGTCGCGTCCGAGAAGACCACGTATGCCGGGACGGCCTGCTGCTCGGCCGTGGCCCGGCGCCACGCCCGTAGCCTGGCAAAGACCGGGTCGTCCGGAGGCACCTGGCTCGCGTCGGGCGCATCCCTGCTACGACTCCCGCGCCTGGCGGCCTGCCGCGGGCCGGAAGCACCGGGCCAGCCGTCGAGCAGGCCAGCCAGGAACCTGGACGGCCTTCTGCTGCCGCGCCCACCTTGCGCCCTGGCCAGCGCCCAGGACAGGAACAGTAGCTGCCGGGCGCGCGTCACGCCGACGTAGAGCAGGCGGCGCTCCTCCTCGATGGCCTCGTCGGTCTGCGCGTGCACGATCGGCAGCGTCCCGTCGGTCAGTCCGGCCAGGAAGACCACGTCCCACTCCAGGCCCTTGGCCGCGTGCAGCGAGGCGAGCGTGACCCCGGCGATCGCCGGAGCGTGCCCGATGCCTCCTCTGACGGCGAGTTCGCTAGCCAGCTCGGCCATGGTGGCCCGCGGACTGGCTGCGAAGAAGCCGTCGGCAAGCTGGGCGAGTGCCTCGAGGGATTCCCAGCGGTCCCGGGCGGCGCCCCGTCCTGCGGGCGGCGGAGCGGTCAGGCCGATGCCGGCCAGGATAGCCCTGACCTGCGCCGCCGCTGCGGCATCGTCGGGCGCCGACGGTGACTTCGCGGCGGCGCGCAGCAAGCTCACCGCCTGACGGACCTCGGCCCTGTCGAAGAACCGCTCAGCGCCTCTGAGCTGGAACGGCACAGCTACCCGCAGCAGTGCCTCCTCAAGGACCTGGGTTTGCGCATTGGTGCGGACCAGCACCGCGATCTGGGTAGCAGGCGTGCCGCTTTCGATGAGGGAACGCGCTTGTCCCGCCACCCCGGCCGCCTCAGCAGCTTCATCTGGGTACTCGGTCAGCAGCGGCGCCGGCCCGGCGGGCCGTCCCGCCACCAGCGGCGCCGGATGGGCGTCGCGGCCCTGCGAAGCGCTGTGGACGACCGCTCCCCGGGCAGCCAGCTTGTTGGCCAGCGCGACGACCTGGGGAGTGGACCGGTAGTTGCGCACCAGCCTGATGACCGGGGCCGCAGGAAATTCGGCGGGAAAGCCCAGCAGGTAGGCCGACGTGGCGCCGGTGAATGAGTAGATCGTCTGACGTGGATCACCTACGACGCAGACGTCATCGCGGCCACCCAGCCACATGTCGAGAAGCAGCTTCTGGAGCGGGTTCACGTCCTGGTACTCATCGACCACGAAGCAGGCGTAACGCTCATGCACAGATCGCTGGGCCGCCGGGTGCTCGGCCAGCATCGCGGCCGTGAGTTCCAGCACCGACTCGAAGTCCACCAGGTGCCGCTCGATCCGCAATTGCTCGTAGGCGGCGTAGATCCCGGCTACCGCGCCCAGATCCACCGGCGGCGTCCGGCCGGCCTTGGTCCCCGCCGCCGCGTAGTCGTCGGGTCTGACCTGCGTGACCTTTGCCCACTCGATCTCGGCAGCGATGTCGCGCAACTCGGCCGTGGCGGCCGCGGCCCCTACCTGGCGGGCGGCCGCCGACACCAGTCCGATCTTGGACTCGAGTACCTGCGGAGCGGGCCCGCCGACCGTCGAAGGCCAAAAGTAGGCGAGCTGCCGAAGCGCAGCGGCATGGAAGGTCCGGGCCTGAACCCTGTGCAACGCAACTCCCGGCACGATCTCGCCAAGCTCGCGGAGCCTGCCGCGCAGTTCCCCGGCCGCGCGGGTGGTGAACGTGACAGCGAGTACCCGTGCCGGGTCGGCCATGCCAGTCGATGCGAGATAGGCGATCCTGTGCGCGATCGCTCGCGTCTTGCCCGTGCCCGCGCCGGCCAGCACGCACACCGGTCCGCGGGCGGCGAGCGCGACATCACGCTGCTCAGCGTCGAGCATGGACAAGATGGCGTCGGGGCCCGTCGCGGCTGCTCCCCAGCGCGCGGGCCCCTCGCCTGGTGCCCGGTCCGTGCCATCGCCAGCGCCCATCACCCTCCCGTCACGCTGCGCAGCCCGCCCGGTTCAGCATGCTCGGTCCGCGCGGCCTCGTGCCGCTCACAGAGCCCGGCCGAGAGCGGCGCCCTTCCATATTTGCGCATGCCACCGACGGCCACATGGCAGCCAGCGAGGGAAGTGCGCACGCCGTCGGGACGTTAGTATCGTTCAGTAGAATCCGCATGCGGATAGGGAGACTCAGGGTGGCCCAGCCGCTGACGATGTACACGACTACGTGGTGCGCTTTTTGCCGCAGGCTCAAGAGTCAGCTGGCCACAGAGGGCATCGCGATCACGGAGATCAACATCGAGGAAGACCCTGCCGCCGCAGACTTCGTGATGTCGGTCAACGGCGGTTTCCAGACGGTGCCGACTGTGGTGTTTCCCGACGGCAGCGCGCTGACCAATCCGTCAGCGTCCGCGGTCAAGCACCGCCTTGGCGAGCTGGCCGGCTCCCGATGACGGGCAAGCGCAGCCGCCGGGCAGCGGAGCAGGCGGTCGATTACGAGTTGCCGGACGAGCGGTCGGCCAACGGCAGGACAGGCGCCGGGCGAGTGCGCAGAGCAGTGAAGCGGTCAGGCAGCCCGGCCGCTGCCAGTGCCGATAAGGCGAGCCGTCCGACGGTCGCGGCGGCAGGCCCGGGTGCGGGGGAAACCCTCGCGTTCCAGGCCGAGTCGGCCAGTCCTGCGTTCACCGACGACGAAGCGGTGGTTTTCCGGACCAAGGACGGCTGGCGCGTCGCTGGGGACGAGCTTCCCGACCTGACCTGCGCGATGGTGCTTGCCGACCTGCTGGCGGCCGAGAATGGCATGCCGTCGGCTACCCCTGCCAAGCCGGGCAAGGACTCTGCGTCGACCGGCGAGGCCGGCCGGCTGCGCGCGACGGTTGGGCAGCTTGAGCACGCGCTTGCCACCCGGATTCGGGTCGAGCAGGCGATTGGCGTCCTGGCCGAACGCCACCGGATCAAGCCGAGGCAGGCCTTCGAGCAGCTCAGGGATGCTGCTAGGAGCAGGGGTCGCAGGGTGATCGACATCGCGGGCGACGTGGTCGCGAGCGCTACCAACCCGCTTCTTCAGCTTCCTGACGAGCTGTCCAGGCCGCGGTCCGCGCGCCGGCCCGCTCGCCAGCAGTTCGGCGCGCAGTAGCGGCCCGGCATACAGCCCGGCCGGGGCAGCCGGCAAACTAGGGCGGGATGGCTCATTGACCGCGGTCAGGCGGTAATCTTCCAGGGGCCAGCCGATTAGAAGGGAAGGTTGCCTAGGTGAACGCCGTGCTGGAGTTGTATGCGCGGTTCCGGCAGCTTATCCGCGAGGGCGCGAAGTTCCTCGTCGTCGGGGCCATCGGCTTCGTCGTAACCCTGATCGGCGCGAACGCCCTGCGCAGCCCGGTGGGCGAGTACTGGGCGATCACGATCGCTACCATCGTCGCCACGATCGTCACCTACCTCGGCAACCGGTACTGGACGTTCACCCATCGCGAGGGCAAGAGCACGTCCCGCGAGACCATCAGCTTCCTGATCTTGAACGGCATCGGGCTGCTGATCTATTACGTCTGCCTCTGGCTGAAGGACCTAGCTGGCCTGGATGGCAAGCTCTGGTACAACGTCGCGATCGTCGTCGGGACCGGGCTCGGCACGCTGTTCAGGTTCTGGTCCTACCGCAAGTGGATCTGGACGGCGCCGGTCATCGGCCCCGTGGCGCACGAGCAGCTCGACCCAGCCGACCTCGCGGTGGCGCCGGTTCCGGCCGAGCCGGGAGCGTCATCCGCGGTCAAGCCGGTTGCGCACGAGTCCGGGCGGCACCGCTACAAGTAACGCCGCGGCAGATCACTCGATGATGCCGCGGCCGCTGGTCAGGGACCGCGCGATGACGGTGCGCAGGATGTCGTTGGTGCCTTCGCCGATCACCATCAGCGGCGCGTCGCGGTATAGCCGCTCCACGGTGAACTCGCGCGAGTAGCCGTATCCGCCGTGCACCTGCATGGAGTCGATGGCGCAGGCCAGCGCCACCTCGGAGGCATACACCTTCGCCATTCCCGACTCCAGGTCGGCCCGCTGACCAGCGTCGGCTCTCGCGGCGGCCCAGAACACAAGCAGCCGTGCGGCCTGCAGCTTCATCGCCATGTCCGCCAGCTTGAGCTGCACAGCCTGAAATTCGGAGATCTTCTTGCCGAACGCCTCGCGCTCACCCGCATACCGCAGCGCCTGGTCGAACGCTTCCTGTGCCACGCCGATCGCCCGCGCCGCGACGTTGATCCGGCCGGTCTCCAGCGCCGCCAACACCTGCTGCAGCCCGCGGCCCTCGACGCCGCCGAGCAGCGCGTCAGCCGGAACCCTGACGTCGTCCAGTACCAGTTCGCAGGTCTCGGGGCCGCGGTAGCCAAGCTTGGGCAGGTCCCTGACAACCTCGAAGCCAGGGGTCCCGGCCTCGATGAGCAGCACGGACATCCCAGCGTGCGCGGGCCGCGCGGCCGGGTCGGTCTTCACCAGCACCGGTAGCGGGTCAGCATGCCGCGCGTTGGTGATCCAGGTCTTCTGCCCGTTAACCAAGTAACCGGCACCCTCGCGGCGCGCGGTCGTCCGTATTCCCTGCAGATCACTGCCGGCGCCAGGTTCGGTGAGCGCGATGCCTGTCCGTCTGGTGCCAGCTGCCAGCTCAGGAAGGTAACGAGCTCGCTGCGGCTCAGTGCCGTACTTAGCGATCATCCAGCACGACAGGGAATGGCTGCCGATGATGCCAGCCACGCCCATCCAGCCGCGGGAAATCTCCTCGAAGACCACGGCCAGCGACACCATGTCCGCCGCCATGCCGCCGTACTCCTCGGGCACGCACAGGCCGAACAGGCCAAGTTCTCGCATCCGCGCCGCGATGTCCTCGGGATACGCGCCCTCGGCCTCCAGTTCGCGGGCAACAGGACGGATGTGCTCGTCGGTGAACTTGCGGATGGTATCGCGCAGCAGCCGCTGCTCGGCGGAGAGCTCAAAGTCCACGGCTGCCTCCGATCGTCCGGCCGGCATCCGGATCGGCCGACGCCCACAAGTGCGTCATGTCCCGCAGCGGCACCCGGCACGGCGGCCCATCGGCGACCCGGACGGACGGCCGACCAGCGTCCGGGACCGCGACCGTCATCGCTGACCTGGTGCCGTAGCCCGGCGTGTGCACGCAAGCTGCCGAGATCTCCGGCGGCCAGACCCGGCCTGAGTCATCTGCCCGCGGCTGCGGAGTCGCCGGCTCGCTGTCCGCGAGCACGGCCTCCAGGGCGGAGATCGTGCTCGCCGGGCCGCGGTCCGGCTGCGCATCCCGGGCCTCGGTGATCAGCCGCCTTACCCGGTCGGCCTTCGCCGAAGGGGAACGCAGCGGCGCGTTCTCCAGGACGTGCAACCCGGGCCGCAGTTCATCGACCTCGGCCGCGCGGCCCCCGGCCAGGCCAATCGAGAACAGCGACTGCCGGTCGCCCACCAGCATCCAGCACGGGTTGTAGTCGGATGGGTCGAGCTGAGCACCGACCTTGCCGACAGCATCGGCCGCAGCGGGGTACTCAGCGAACGCCAGCGGCAACTCGCCGCGCGACCGCTTGGTCGGGTCGCGGCCGTCCGCCGACGGCTGGTTGGTCAGCCCGGCCATCAGACCGTGCTCGTTGACCGCCAGCCAGGTGCCGCCGGCCAGTTCATCCCGGCCGCCGAGGATCCGTGGACCGCTGTCGCGCAGCACGGTGATGGCCACGGCAGGCCGGTCGTACCGCTCGTCCCGGTTGGCAGCCACGACCAGTGGCGCGCCCGGCACGATCTGGAACAGCACGACGAGAAGGCACACGCCTGAACGCTAGCCGACCAGACTCCGCACGCGAAGCCCGGCGCGGGGCTGCTGCTTGAGCAGGCGGCCAATCGCTGGCAGCATCGGCTCGTCATGACGGCGCGGGCCCGGCCATGGACCCCCCGTTCCCGAAAGGAAACCACAATGCGCATCAGCCGCCGTCCGAACCTGCGGGTCCTGACCGTCGCCGTCGTCGCCTGCGTCGGCATTCTGCTGCCGACTGTGGCGCTGGCATCCTCTGACGGTCACCCCGCCGCTTCGGCCCCGGAGTGCACCTCTGCCGACACCTACGTGTGGCTCGCCCTGGCACAAAGCGGTGCGGCCGGCTCGCTGTATTACCCCGTCGAGTTCACCGACGTCGGCAGCCATGCGTGCTGGCTGGCGGGGTACCCGGGGGTTTCGGCCGTCAACACCAAGGGCCGTCAAGTAGGGCCGGCTGCGAGCAGAATCGGCACTGCGCCACGCCGGGTAACGCTCAAGCCCGACCAAACTGCTCACGCCA
>JASHSO010000486.1 GCA_030038715.1 Streptosporangiaceae bacterium | reverse complement strand
AGCTGGGCAAGTTCCTCCTGGGTCAGGTCGTGATTGACCTGGACGCCGCCGGGCTGCGGCTCGCCGAACCGCTCGGCGAGATCGAGCAGCGCCTTGGCGACTCGGCCGGGTACGTCGGTGAAGACGAGGTCCGCCTTGACGTCGTTTATCTTCCGCAGCCGCTGGGCCAGGGCCTGCAGCAGGTGCATGGCGACGTCGGGCCGGTTGGCGAGCCAGGTCCGCAGGTCGTCATGGGCGAGCCCAGCTAGCCGGGCGTCGGTGACAGCCGCGGCGCTCGAGGTTCGCGGGACCGGGTCGAAGAGCGACAGTTCGCCGAACATCTCGCCGGGCCCGTGGACGCTGAGCAGATTCTCCCGGCCGTCGGGGGCCGCCCTTGTGAGTTTCATCTTGCCGCTCAGGATGATGTACAGCCGGTCGCCGGCGTCCCCCTCGTCGAAGAGCCGCTCACCGCGGCTCAGCTGCACGTAGGTCACGCCACTGCGCAGCGCCTTGGCGTCCTCCTCGCTTAGCGCCTGGAACAGGGGCGTCCCCATGAGAGCGTCATCGGGGCCGGCCATGACACCTCCTCGCCAAGGACTGCTGCCAAGCTACCTACCTGTGTCGTGCCCAATCGGGCCACCAGGCACCCTGCAGTCGACCACCATGGATGACTGCTTACATTACGAATGTTGGCCGGGCGTTGTTGCTGCATAGCGAGTCTGGCAGGCGGCAATCTCATCCTCGGCCGCACCGACGTCGACCCAGGTTGCCGCGTCCACTTCCTTGCCGGGCTCGAGTGCCTTGTACACCTCGAAGAAGTGCTGGATCTCCAGCCGGTCGAATTCCGAAACATCGACAATGTCGGTGAAGTGCTCCATCCGCGGATCGGTGGCGGGCACGCACAGCACTTTGTCGTCTGGGCCCTTCTCGTCCCGCATCCGGAACATGCCGATGGGCCGGCACTTGATCACGCAGCCGGGGAACGTGGGCTCGTCCAGCAGCACAAGCGCGTCCAGCGGATCACCGTCGAAGGCCAGCGTGTCTTCGATGAAGCCGTAGTCGGCCGGATAGCGAGTCGAGGTGAATAGCATCCGGTCCAACCGGATCCGGCCAGTCCTGTGATCCATCTCGTACTTGTTGCGCTGCCCCTTGGGGATCTCGATCACCACGTCGAACACCACAGTTCCCACTCCCCGCCACCTGTGTGACAGACTCCGTCCGTCGCCTGCTTGATGTCTACCCGATACTCACCACCCGGTGGCATTGGGGTGCGGCATCGCGCGAACGGACGGTGTCTTGCGAAGGGGAACGTGCGGGTGGGTCGGTTCAGTCGTCTGGCGACGGCGTCGCTCGCCCTGATCTGCGCCGTCACGATCGCCGCTGGCGTCGCGGTCGCCCGGCTGCTGCCGGGGCGGCTGGCACTCTGGCGGTCGCCGGGGATAGCGGCCAGCAGGCTGGTCGGCCCGGCGGACGTACTCGGTGCGGCGACCGGTTTGGCCGACCCGATAGGCGGTGCCACGACGGCGGGCATCACTCGTGCGCTCGCTCCGCTGCTGAGCTCGGCAGTCCTGGGACCGCGGCTGGGCGTCCTGGTCACGAACCTGGCAACTGGCCAGGTGCTGTTCGACCAGGACGCGAGTTCGGCATTTACGCCGGCATCCAACGCAAAGCTCGCCACCGCCGTTGCCGCGCTCCAGGTGCTGGGCCCGGCCGCCAGGTTCCACACCACGGTGGTGACCGGTGCCACGCCTTCGAGCATCGTCCTGGTTGGCGGCGGTGACCCGACGCTCGCCGCCGGACGCCCGCCTTCCTCGGATTACCCGCAGCCAGCGACGCTGCTGGCGCTGGCCAAGAGCACCGCGGCCGCGCTGCGGGCACGCGGCCGCAGCAGCGTCCAACTCGGCTACGACACCTCGTTGTACACCGGTCCCGGCCTCGGTCCCGGTTGGCCGGAAAGCTACGTGACCACCGGCAACGTGTCGATCATTACCTCGCTCGAGGTAGACCAGGGCCGCCTGACGGCATCGGGGGCACCGCAGGACGCCGACGTGGCCGACTCGCTGCCCCGTTCCCCCGACCCGGCCTACCAGGCCGCGACCGCGTTCGCCGGCTTCCTGTCGGCCGACGGCATCACCCTCACCGGCCTGCCGGTCCAGGTAACCGCTCCGGCCGGGGCCGCCACGCTGGCTAGTGTTGCCTCGCCGCCGCTTGCCGAGATCGTGCAGTGGATGCTCGAAGAGAGCAACAACGTCATCGCCGAGAACGTGGCCAGGCACGTGGCGCTCGCGACCGGCAGGCCAGCCTCGTTCAGCGGTGCGGCGGCGGCGGTCGAGGCGGTCCTCCGCGGCCTGGGCATTACCAGCGGAATCAGTCTGCAGGACGGCAGCGGGCTGTCGCCGTACGACGCCATCACTCCGGCGGTCCTGACCCGGCTCATTGATCTGGCCGCCAGCAAGCCGCGCCTGCGGGCCGTCCTTACCGGCCTGCCTGTGGCCAACTTCTCCGGCACGCTGCAACCGGGAGCAAGCGTCTTCCCGCCCGGCGGATCAGCGGCGCGGGGTGTCGTCCGGGCCAAAACCGGCAATCTCAGCACGGTTGCGACGCTGACAGGCATCGCGTACGCCAGGGATGGCCAGCTGCTCACGTTCGCGATGATGGCCGACAAGGTCCAGCCCGCAGACCTGCCCATGGCGGCCTCGGCCCTGGTGAACATGGCCACCGTGCTCGCCGCGTGCGGCTGCCGCTAGCTCGCCGCGTGCGGCTGCCGCTAGCTCGCCGCCCGGCAGTACGCAAGCCACCAACTCCACGTACGGTGGAGGGGTGAGCACGCAGATGATTGACTGGCAAGTCGCGACGTCTACTGGCGTTCGATGGGTGCGGCCCGGTCCGCAGGTCAGCATGGCCGAGGCGCGGAAAGTGGTCGCCGAGCTACGGCAGCTCGCCGAGGCGGTCGCCGAGCCGGTCCGCGAGCTCACCGGGCTGCCCGGTGCTCCCGACGACGCCAAGATCGCGGTTGTCGACCGGCCGGGCTGGATCAAGGCCAACGTCGACGGGTTCCGCGTCGTGCTCGACCCGCTGGTGCAGCACATGGCGGAGAACGGCAGCATGCCGCAGGGCAGTTCCATGATCACCGCAGTCGGTTCGCGGGTCACCGGCATGCAGGCCGGCCTGATCCTGGCTTACCTGGCAGGACGCGTGCTTGGCCAGTACGAGCTCTTCCTCCCGCCCGACCCAGACGCGACACCGGACGGCTCCGCAGCGCCGAGCGCCGACGCGCCCGCTGGCCGGCTGACCCTTGTCGCTCCCAACATCGTCATGGTCGAGCGCGAGCTTGACGTTAATCCGCACGATTTCCGCCGCTGGGTCTGCCTGCACGAAGAGACGCACCGGACGCAGTTCACCTCGGTTGCCTGGCTCCGGCCTTACGTGCAACAGCAGATGACCGATTTCCTGCTCGCCTCGGAACTGGACCCGGCGTCCATTCTCAACAGGCTGCGGGCCGCGGCGGACGCGGTAGCCGGCGCGGTCCGCGGTGGTGACGGGGAGAGCCTGATCGAGGCCATCCAGACACCGCGCCAGCGGGCGATTCTAGACCGGATGACGTGCGTTATGACGCTGGTCGAAGGTCACGGCGACTATGTCATGGACGCGGTGGGCCCGAGCGTGGTGCCGTCGGTGGCCGAGATCAGGGCAAAGTTCAGCGCGCGGCGCGGCTCGGCGGGCCGGATAGAGCAAGCCATCCGGCGGGTGCTCGGCATCGACCTGAAGATGAAGCAGTACGAGCAGGGCTCGCGCTTTGTCAAGACCGTGGTCGACGAAGCCGGGATGGCCAGCTTCAACAAGGTGTGGACATCTCCCGACACCCTGCCCACGCGCGACGAGCTCGCCAACCCGCGCTCCTGGCTGGAGCGGGTAGACGGCACCGGCACAGCGGCCGACGCTCCGGACTGATCCGATTGGGCCCGCATCCGGCGGTGGCCGAGGTTCGCGTGGCGGTTCGCCGTGCTCTGAACGGGCTGGCGCCTGGTGACCTGGTCCTCGCGGCGTGCTCCGGCGGCGCGGACTCGCTAGCACTGGCGGCAGCGCTGGCGTTCGAAGCGCCGAGGGCCGGGCTCCGGGCGGGCGCGGTCACCGTCGATCACGGCCTGCAGGCCGGCTCCGCCGAGCAGGCGGCCAGTGTTGCGGACACCATGCGGAACCTCGGGCTGGACCCCGTGCTGATCGTGCGCGTCACCGTGGCCAGGCCGGATGGCGACGAGCCGTACCCCGGTCCGGAGGCAGCCGCCCGCGCCGCCAGGTACACCGCGCTTGACGAGGCAGCCGACAGCGTC
>JASHSO010000485.1 GCA_030038715.1 Streptosporangiaceae bacterium | reverse complement strand
AGCGCCCAGCACGCGGCCAGCACGAACAGCACGTAGTCCACCTTGATGTCGGCGGCCGCGCCTGCGCAGGCCCCAGCCGCGACCGCCCACCACCAGCCTGTCGGTGCCGGCCGCACAGCGCGCAGTCCCGCCACCAGCAGCGCGGCCACCCCTACCGCCGCAGCCACCACATCCAGATGGCCGGCCGCGATGAGGCTCCATGCCAGCAGCGGATTGGCAGTCCACAGCAGCAACGCCCGCGTCCGCGCCGCCCGATCGGCTCGCCAGAGCCGGTCAGCCGCCAAGCCGACCGCCGCGAACGCAACGGCGTTCCACAGCTTCAGCCAGAACACCGTGCGGGCTAGCGACGCTCCGGCCAGCTTGGCCGCGGCGAGCTGCTCGGCGGTGGCCAGCGGGCCGTAATAACTCGGATCGTGCTCCCAGTCCAGCGGCACCGAGAACCGCAGGTGCATCAGCCGCCGGTACTGGACCGGGGTCATCACATACGGGCTGTGTCCGAGGGCCGCGATATGCCCGTAAACGGCGTAGTCCAGCGCGTCTGTCGAGCCCACGGGCGGCAGCACGACCAGCACCGCCACCCCTACAGCGGCTGCGACCAACAGCGTCCGCACCGGCACCGGCAAGCCTCGGCATACCGCCACGAGGCCGGCCAGCACGCCGCCCCCGCCCAGCAGCGCGGCGGCCCACAGTGCCACCACGATCACCCAGGCCGGCAGGTGCGCGCTGAGCTGCCACGGCGGCCCGCTGGCTGGCAGCGTCAGGATCGGCGGCTGCCAGTTCCCTCGCAGCAGCCCGGCTCCCGCCATCACGGCGATCGCGGCGATGATCCCGGCCGCAGCGCACCAGCCGAGCAGACTTCCTCGCACCCGCGATGGCAAGGCCTGGCGCAGTGTCCCTGGCTGCACGGCCGTCGTGTGTCTGCTGCTCATCATGTTCCCGGCTGCTATAGCGCGTGCTACTCGATACCTGCCCGCCCGGCCCTGCGAAGCCGCACTCCGATACACATCGCTTGGCCCAGGCCAGCGCTGACCAGCGCTGAAAGTCGCAAAGATTTGGCAGGCCGGCGCTGCCATCCCGCGGCGGGTACGTTCGCGGCGCGAGGACTGCCCGGCAAACCCGGGCAACTGTAGCCAGCGGCGGCAACGGGGAGGCGACATGCAACTGGCCGCCGATCGACGTCAAGTTGACTAATCGCGACGTCGCGACAAGCCGGTCACTCTGCCCCAAAATTGCTCGCTGGCATGCTGCCGATGGCCGGACGGCCCAGTCCCGGCCCGAACGACTCAGCCAGTCCCCGCGGCCGCCTCAGCCTCGACGACGCCGTCGATGTAGCTCACGGAATTGGCGCCGACAGCGGGCACGCGCGGGCCGGGCAGCACGACTCCGGTCAGGTTGAGCGGGTCTGCCGCGGAAATGCACGTGGTCTCTCCGGTCCGATGCGCCTTCCTGACCGACCGAAGGACATCGAGTGCGTCCGGGTGGGCGTACTGCTCGCCGCTGAAGCCGACCACGAACCGGCCACCGCGCATCGTCCCCCTGGCTTCCAGGCGGCGGAAAGCCCACAGCACGTCGCGCCAGGGCACGGCGAGGGTCTCCCGTGCCACGAGGTCCCTGAAGACGACGCCCCACCGGGCCGCGAGCTGCTGCGCGACGGCCTCGGCCAGCTCGTCGGGGTCTGCGTCGGCGACTGGCGGCGGGAGCAGCGACCAGCGCCCGGACGGGCCTGCAGTGGTGCCGCGCAGGCCGCGCCGCAGCCCGCGGCTTGGCACCTGCCGCTCGCTTCCGCCGCGGCGCAGGAGCGACCTGACGGCCCGGAACCCGTCAGCGGTGACGAGCCCGCGTGCTACCCCGTCCCACAGCGCCTCATCGATCTCGTGCGGCAGGCGGCCGGTAAACGTCGCGAGGTCGGGCCGGAACAGCGCCCCGTGCTGACGCAGTGCGTCGAGCACCTCGGCGGACCGCCCTGCGGCCGGCGCTGCTGGCGCGAGATGGCCGCGGGCTGCCCGCAGCAGCCAGGGCATGTCGTCGCGAATGGTCAAGGTGATCGGGGTGGCGCGAGACGGCGTGATTCCGCCGCGGCGGGCCACCGGGTCGGGCTCGGCGTCGCGTACCGACAGCCGACCCCAAGCGACGTGCCCGGACATGCACAGCTCGTCTAGCCACTCGCGGCGGTAGCCCGCCACCCGAGCTGCCAGCACCGAGCTCTCCCAAGCGCCGGTCGCAAGCTCGAAGCCCTGCAACTGCTCGATGATCGAGAGGACGCCGAGCCTCCCTTCGCGCCTGGCGCCGGGAGCTACATGCTGCCAGCGCAGCAGGAAGCGCATGAAATCGCGTGCCGTGACCGGCTCGATTTCACGCCTGCGCCGTTCCCTCGTGTACAGGTGGATGCGAGCGAGCAGCCGCCGTGAGCAGAACTCCTCGTTCCCGTCCTGCGCGGTGAACTGCCCGCGGATGACAAAGCCTTCCACCTCAAGCTGCCCGAGAGCGCGCCCGAGTACGGCCTCTGCCAGGCCCGTCGCCTGGGCCAACGACGGCACTGTCGCCGGGCCTCGGCACTCCAGGTGACCGCGGAGCATGGTCGCGGCCGCGGCTTCCTCGTCGGGCAATTCGGCGTGGAGCGGGCGGCTGTGGCCGGGCACGATCGGCGCGGCAGGGAACAGGACCGCTACTGCGGGCAGCCGCTCGACTGCCGACCAGAGCACGCCGGCTGCGGCCTGCACCTCGACGGCGCGCCGGGCGGCGACCAGCGCGTCGAACCACGGCCGCCACTGCGCTGCCGGGCGCATCGCAACGAGATTGAGCAGCAGGTCGTGTAGCTCGTGCTCGTCGCGCGGATCCGGGCGGACCTGCTCGCTGACACGCTCGATGGCCGCTGAGTCCAGCGTGTCCAGCTCGTGCGGCTCGACCGGCAGCCCGCGGCGCAACGGCACGGCGCGGCTGCGACGCTCCTCCAGCGGAGCGTCATCCAGATAGGTGAACGGCCGCCCGTTCAGGATCTCGTGCGCCAGCACCGACGGCTCTGTGGTATCCCGGACGACGACGGTGACCGTGCCCGTTTCGATCCCCGCGACCAGGTCCCGCAGCCCGTCTATGTCCATCGCCTCGTGCAGGCAGTCCGCAAGCGTCTGCCGTACCAGGACATGGTCGGGAATCTCCAGGGGACCGGGCGCGACGTTCTCCTGGCAGGCCGCGAGCGTGGGGAACACCGCCGCCATCAGGTCGTCGGCCTCCATCCGCTGGATGGCGGGGGGGTTTTTCTTGCCGCCGCGCATGCGAAGCACTGCCAGCGAGGTGTTCAGGTTCCAGCGCCACCGGGCGGCGAACATCGGTGCGGTGAGCACCGCCTGGCGTACCACCTCCTCCACGGTGCGCGAAGCCAGGAACTTGGGCACGCGTTCCAGCGGAAAGCTGTGCTGCGGCCCTAGCGAGAGCAAGATCGCGTCATCGCTGGCGGCCGCCTGCAGCTCGAAGTCGAACGTCACGCAGAACCGCTTGCGCAGCGCTAGCCCGAGCGCGCGGTTCAGCCGTGCTCCGAACGGAGCATGCCCGACGAGCTGCATCCCGCCGGACTCATCGAAAAACCGCTCGAGGACGACCGTGTCCATCGTGGGCAGCACGCCGAGCTGCGCCAGCCCGGTGCCGAGGTAGGCCGTGATCGCGTCCGCCGCGGCCCTGCCGATGCCGCACTCGGCCGCCAGCCAGGCGGCTGCCTCGGCTGGCCCGGTTGCCGCCAGGCGCTCGGCGACGGCCGTCCGGATCGCGCAGACCTCGCCCGACAGCTCCCTGGTGCGGCCCGGTGCCTCGCCGAGCCAGAAGGGGACAGACGGGGGCGCACCCTGCGCGTCAACAACCCGTACGACCCC
>JASHSO010000484.1 GCA_030038715.1 Streptosporangiaceae bacterium | reverse complement strand
AGTCGTTCTGACAGGTATTGCATGGCCTCGCGCTGGCTGAACGGAGGCACCGCGATGGAAAGCTGCTGCGCGGTCCCGGTCGCAGCCGCGGTCCCGGCCGCAGCCGCAGTCCCGGTCCCGGCCGCAGCCGCGGTCCCGGCCGCAGCCGCCTCGGTCGCTGGGCTGGGGCTGAGGCTGGCTACCTGCGTCGTGACTAGTCCAAGGCCGCTCGGTCCGTGCGGCCACAGCCCTTCGGCGTCTGCCGGTTCGGTTAGGCCGTCGAGTACCACGAGCCAGCGCCTGCCGGTGTCGCCCAGCCAGGTCAGGAATCGAGCGGCGGCAGCTTCCGGCCTGCCTGGCGGAGCTGCGATCCGAATACCGGCCAGCGCTCGGGCGTAGCCGGCCACCAGGCGGTCGCGGCTGCCTGCGTCCAGCCATACCAGCAGGTCGAGCTCGCCCGCGGCCCACAGTCTGCGCGCGAAGGCCGCTGCTAGCTGGGTCTTTCCGGTTCCGGAGCGGCTCCTGACCAGTGTCCGCGGGTCGCCGTCCGGGCCCAGGATGATCGCTAACCCCGGGGTCAGGGTTTCCCATGGCCCATGCCCGGTCTCCGGTCGCCGGGTGAATCCGTCGGCCAACAGCGGAACGGCTCCCGACAGCACAGGCCATGCTCTTGGCTGCGGTTCCATATGGACTCCCGTGGACTAAACCGGCTGAAGCCAGTCGGTTTCACTCATCCAGCAACTCCAGGTCCAGCAACGTGTCGTCGGCCTGAGAGCGCATCGCGACGGCGGTCAACACGGCTGCCAGCAGTGCGGCTGTCCCGCTGAGGATGAATCCGAGCGAATACGAGTGGCTGAGTGCGTCGAAGGCGACGGTCTTCAGCGGGTTAAACGGCACGACCTGACCACTGGTCTGGGTGACCGTGGCCGGCACGGCGTTGGCTCCCAGTGGCCCCGACTGCACCGCATGCACAGCAGCGGCGATGGCTGGCCGCTCGGCAGCCGGGACGTGAGCCGGCGATGAGACGAACGCGGACAGTTGTCTGCGCAGCGCGGGGCTCGAAGCTAATCTGTGCCGGATATTGGCCGCGGCCTGGCTGAGCGCCACTGCTCCGATGACCGCCGGCCCCAGTGTGAAGCCGAAGTCGCGGAGCATGTTGGTGGTGCCGCTGGCCATGCCGGCCAAGTGGGTGGGCGGGGTCCCGACCGCCACCGTGGACAGGGCGGACAGTGCCAAGCCGAAACCCATCCCCACGACTATGAACGCCGGTATGACCGGTGCCAGCGACAGGTCCGATGCCGGGATCGCGGCAACCCACAGTGCTCCCGCAGCCATCAGCAGGAGTCCGCCGCTGAGCGGCCACCTGGCGGCGTGTCGCCGTAGCAGCCTGATGGTGATTGGCAGCTGGACCAGGGCCATGCCATTCAGGCAGAGGAACGCTAGCGAAGTCTTCAGCGGGCTGAAGCCCTGTATCGCCGACAGCCGGATGCTCGTCGAATAGGCAATTCCGAGAAACGCGAACATGCCGATGACAGTCACGATCGAAGCCACGGCGAAGTTCCGGTTGCGGAAGAAGTCAAGCCGTAGCAGCGGAGTCTCCGATTTCCGTTCCACCCGGACGAAGAGCACCAGGAAAACCGCGGCGACCGCGAAGCCGGCGATTATCTGCCAGTTCCGCCATCCGCTCGTGGGGCCCTGCACGACGGCGTACAGCAGGCTGAATAGCGCTACGGCGATCGTTACCTGGCCTTTCCAGTCCAGCGACCGGCCCTCCGGCGAGGACGAATTCACCGCCGCAGAACCCGACACCGTGGCGCTGATGACCGCAAGGGTCGCGACCACCAGGAACGCCCATCGCCAGCCAGCCAGCGGGTCCGAGCCAAACCGCAGTTTGGCAGCTAGGCCGCCCAGAACGGGCGAGGCGCAGTTGCCGATCGACAGCGCCGTAGCCCAGATCGCGACCGAGCGCACCCGGTAAACGGCGGTATGCGTACCCGCGGCGAGCATGGCGAGGCTGGTCGGGAAGATGGCGGCTGCGCCGATTCCCGCGATCGCCTGGCCGGTCCACAACACCAGCAGTCGGGTGTCCAGCGGCACGCCGGCGCCCGGGGCCAGCGCTGCAGTAACCTCGCCGACGGCAAGCACCAGAGCGCCCCCGACCAGCAGTCGCTTACGGCCGAACAGGTCGCCGAGCACGCCGAAAGTCAGTTCCAGCACACAAACTGGGATCAGGAACACGTCCGAGATCCAGGTGAGCTGTGCCGAACTAGTCCCGAGGTCCTGCTGGAACAGGCCGTTCAGGGAGGCGGGGATCGCCAGCGCCATCTGCGCCATACACACGGCCAGAACTGCAGCGACCAGGGTCCTGGCGCGCAGGACATAAGCCCCTGTAGGGGTATATATCCGCCTTGGCGGTCCTGTCAGCCCTGCGGGAGTTTTGAGATAACCCATGGAGCATCTCCACATCCAGAATTTCGGCAAAACCCCGGACGTAATTGGTAGATAGATGCTGACACGGCTCAGCAGCGGATGTATGGCTGTTTTCCTGATTGGCGACGCTGACCGTTCGCAGCGGCGTCGCTTCGGGCTGGGCGGGCTCCGCGCTGCAGCAGGCGCCAGACAGCATCTGGCTTAGGGCGCGCCCGCGAAGTCGACGTCCTTGGTCTCGACCGTCCCCGCAGTCCGTCCGGGCGCTGTCTGGTAATTCCAGTACAGGTTGGTGTGCGCGATGACCTGGTCCGGGGGCGGCGCTCCCCAGGAAGTCTGGTCCTCGGTCGTGTGCGCATCCCCGACGAGTGTCGTGTCATACCCCCGGACGAACGCACCGTGCAGTGTCGAGCGGATGCATGCGTCGGTCTGGGCGCCGACGACCACGAGCCGTCCAACTCCTAGACCCGACAGCACGCTCTCCAGCGCGGTGTTTTCGAAGGAGTCCCCGTAGTTCTTCTCGACCAGTGGCTCGGAGCCGCCGGGCGCGAGCTCGGGAACGATCAGCCACTCGTCGCTCCCTCGTGCGAGCCCTTCGTCGGAGTGCTGGACCCAGACAACCGGAACCCGTTCCGCCCTCGCCCGCTCGACGAGGCTGCCGATGTTGGCGACGACCGCATCGCGTTCGTGGGCGCCGTCAACGACGCCGTTCTGCACGTCGATGACGAGCAGTGCGGTGTTCGGCCGGTCCGAAAATGTGGTCATGGCTTCCCCTCACTCGTGCCGGGCTGCTCGGCAACCACGCTAGACCAACACACCGACAGTGGCTTAAGCACCCGCAAACCCGGACGCCTTGGCAGGATGGCAACCAAGCCTGGCCGCGAAGGGCTCGATGCGATGACACTGACCAGCCGTTTTTTCGCGCGCGCGCTCGACCTGCCGCCCGCGGGGACGATCCGTGTGGCGGTACAGCGGGACCTCGCCGTTCCCATGCCGGACGGGGCCGTGCTGCTCGCTGACCGGTACTTCGCACCCGGCGGCATGGCCGACGGCGGCGGCGACGGCAACCGGCCGCTGGTGCTCGTTCGCTCCCCCTACGGCAGGCGCGGCCCGTTCGGCCTGCTGTACGGCAGGGTGCTCGCCGAGCGCGGATTCCAGGTGCTGGTGCAGAGCTGTCGCGGCACTTTCGGCTCCGGCGGGACGCTGGACCCGTTCAACGAACGCGAGGACGGCCTGGCGACCGTCGCGTGGATGCGCCGCCAGCCGTGGTACCCGGGATCCTTCGCCACCGCCGGTCCTAGCTACCTCGGCATGGTCCAGTGGGCGATCGCGGCGGCGGTCGGCCCCGAACTCAAAGCCATCGCCGCCCAGATCACCACCTCCGACCCGGGCGGGGCGATCTACCAAGGCGGTTCGTTCGCGCTGGAAACGATGCTGGGCTGGGTCGACCAGGTCGCTCGGCAGGAGCGGCGGTTCGCACTGCTGCGGCAGAACCGGGCCCGCCGTCGCCTGGCACCGTCGCTGAATCACCTGCCGCTCGGTGACCTGGACCGGCTCGCGACCGGGCACCGGATCGGCTACTGGCAGGACTGGCTGGCGCATGACCATGCCGACGACCAGTACTGGGCGCCGCGCGGCTACGGCCCCAGCCTGCCCGGCGTGACCGCACCGGTGAGCTTCGTCGGCGGCTGGCATGACGTGTTCCTGCCGGCCCTGCTGGCCGACTACGCGGCCCTGGTCAGGGCCGGCCATCGGCCGTACCTGCTGATCGGACCGTGGCGGCACACAGACCAGCAGGTCATCGCCGCATCGGTGCGCGACACCCTGGCCTTCTTGCGCGCCAAGCTGCTCGGTGATGACAGCCAGCTCCGCCCAACCCCGGTCCGGATCTTCATAGGCGGAGCGGCCCAGTGGCGGGACCTGCCGGCCTGGCCGCCGTCGGCGCAGAAGCAGCGCTGGCACCTGCACCCCGGTGGCCGCTTGCGGCTAAGCGAGCCGGCCGCATCGCCGCCAGACAGCTATACCTATGACCCTGCCGACCCGACGCCGAGCGTCGGCGGTCCGGCCGACCATCAGGGCGACCCGCAGCCCGACAACCGCGACCTGGAATCGCGAGCCGACGTCCTCACCTACACCAGCCGGCCGCTGGACAGCGACCTGCAGGTCATCGGACAGGTGACAGCCGAGCTGTTCGTGCAATCCAGCCGCGAGCACACCGACTTCTTCGCACGCCTGTGCGACGTCCACCCGGACGGACGGTCTGTCAACGTCTGCGATGCCCTGCTGCGGGTCAAGCCCGGCCGGCCCGTGCCCGGCCCGGGCGGGATCGTCGTCGTCGGCATCGACCTCTGGCCGACTGCCCACCTGTTCCGCCAGGGCCACCAGCTACGGCTCCAGGTCTCCAGCGGCGCCCACCCCCGTTACGCGCGGAACACGGGTACCGGCGAACCGCTAGCCAGTGCCACTCGGTTGAGCACGGCACGCCAGGCCGTCTACCACGAACCGGAACATCCCTCCGCGATCACCCTGCCAGTCAGTTCCTGAGTGGCGGCCGCGCAATGGACCGTGCCGCTGGAAAGCTTCGAGGTAGGCCACGCGTCGGTACGGCGCACGGCCAACTCCTAGCCGGTGCCGGTGTGCCAGCGCCAGCTCGTCACGGCCGGCTGACCCGGCAGCTCGCCGCGGCCGGTAGCCCACAGCAGCGTTAGCCACGGATCGGTGTCGGCAGGCGCCAACGGGAACAGGCGGCTCAGCACCCGGCGGCACAGCGCAGCGGGCGGCTCCCACGCGAGGCCCAGCCCGAGGCAGACGTCACGGGTGTGGACGAGCACCTCGGCGACACCCACGGCGGCCGCGAAGCAGTCCGGGTCGTCAACACCGAACGGCTGCTGGTCTGCCAGCGGATCCGGCGCGGCCACCGCGACCATGGCCGCCAGCACTGCCCCGGTCGCCTCGAAGACCTGCAGCAGGCCGACGGGTCCGGCATCCCGGTCGGCGGAAATCGCGACTGCGGGCCCGCCCGGTCGGCGCGGTTCGCACCGGAACGGCACCGGGCTGGCCAGCGCGGGATGACGCGGGCCGAGCTGTGCCGCGTAGGCGAACAGGTCATCGCTCATGTGCTCGGCCACCTCCCAGCAATCCCAGTCCAGCGTCCCGGCCGGCACATGCCAGTCCGCGTCGGCCGCCGCGCGCAGAGCGGAGAGGGCGAGGGCGACGGCGTGCTGGACATCGGCCGCCGTGACGGGCGGGCTGGATTCGCGCACGACGCTCACGCTACCGTCGGTCATTCCCGCGGCGGCGCTGCTGGGCCGAGGCGCTCGGTGCGGCGCGTGCTCAACGCGATCAAGGCGACACTGATCCACCCGATGGCGATGGCGAGCCAGAAGCTGACGATCCGGTAGGCGAGCGCTACGGCTATGGCGGGAACGTGGCTGGCGCCATACGCGGTCAGCACGACTGCGAGGCTGCCCTCGATGATGCCAAGACCGCCGGGAACCAGCGGGAACGAGCCCACCACCTGCGCGACGCCATAGGCCAGCAGCACACCGTCCCAGGGGACAGTCGCGCGGACGGCGCCGAAGCTGCACAACAGGCACAGGAAGTCGAGTCCCCACACCGCCGACGCGATGAGGACAATGCCGACCGACGATCGCATCCGGAGCGGGATCTCGCGCATCCGCGCCAGCGTCAGCTCGACGCGGGGCAGTATGCCGTCGGCGCGGGCATGGGTGAGCCGCGAACCTGCGCGCGCGGCCGCGCCGACTAGGCGTAGCACGAGGTCTCGGCGAGCCAGCACGACCGCTGCCACGATGACGATGATCAAGCCAGCCGCGGCCGCGCCGACAGCATTGGCAGTCCTGCTCCCTAGCAGCGCCACGCCGACGCCAAGCAACAGCAACACGGACATGCCCATCGCCTGCGCGACGAGCACCGTGAAGATCGTCCAGCCTGCGCTGGCACCGCTGGCGCCGTGCCGACGGTACTGCCGATAGCGGTACGCGCTTGAGACCGCGGGCTCGCCGGGTACCGTGTTCGCTATTGCCTCGTTGGCCAGGGCGAGCACGGACAGAAACCGCAGCGGGACCCGCGATCCTGACAGCCCGAGCGCCGCGCGCTGCAGGCAGGCGAATGCCAGCAGCGAGAGTGCCTCGGTCGCGATGGCGGCCGCGACCCAGCCGGGGTCGGCGCTGCCGAGTTGGCGCCACGCGGCCGTAAGGTCGCTGCGCCTTTGCACGAGCAGCAGCAGAACGATGATCCCGATCGCGGCACCGACGAGATAGCGGACCACGGCCCCGAGACTGCGGCTGGCCTGCGGTGCCGCGACCTCGTGCGCCATGCCATCAAAAGTATCTTGGGGCTCAGGGAAAGGGCCAGGGACAGTGAAACAGGACTTCGGCGGCGTCATAGGCCGCGACTGGCGGGATTCGGTGCCATGGTGGCCCGCCGAGCCGACACCGCCACCGGGGGCGCCGAATGTCGTCCTGGTGGTTCTCGACGATGTCGGATACGCGCAGCTTGGCTGCTACGGATCGGACATCGAGACGCCCGTGCTCGACGGCCTGGCCGGCACCGGCATCAGGTTGTCGAATTTCCACACCACAGCGCTGTGCTCGCCAACCCGTGCGTGCCTGCTGACGGGCCGAAACCACCATCGCAGCGGCATGGGGCGTGTCGCCGAGCTCGCCACCGGATATCCGGGCTACTGGGGCAGGCCGCCACGGGAGAACGGCTATCTCTCGGAAATTCTGCGCGCCGCCGGATACGCGACCTACGCCATCGGCAAGTGGCACCTGACCCCCGACGACGAGACCAACATGGCCGCCTCGCGCGCCACCTGGCCGCTGGCCCGGGGATTCGACCGGTGGTACGGATTCCACGGCGGCGAGACGCACCAGTTCGTTCCCGCCCTCTATCACGACAACCACAGCATCCGGCCGCCAGCGTCCATGCAGGACGGCTATCACCTCACCGAGGATCTTGCCGACCGGGCCATCGAGTTCGTCTCAGACCTGCGCGCTGTGGACGCCGACCGGCCGTTCTTCCTGTATTTCGCCACCGGAGCATGCCATTCACCGCACCAGCCCCCGCTGCCTTGGCGTGATCGCTACCGCGGCCAGTTCGACATCGGCTGGGACGAATGGCGGCAGCGAACGTTTGAACGGCAGTTGTCGGCTCGCCTCGTTCCCGCTACAACGGTTCTTTCCGCCCGGCCCCGCTGGGTGTCGCCATGGGAAACCCTCGATCCGCGGGAACGGCAAGTCGCCGCGCGCTTCATGGAATGCTTCGCGGCGTTCCTGTCGCATACCGACGAGCA
>JASHSO010000483.1 GCA_030038715.1 Streptosporangiaceae bacterium | reverse complement strand
TTCCTGCTCTGCAAGCACGCGCTGCCGCACCTGACCGCCGGCGCCAGCATCATCATCACCTCCAGCGTTGTCGGCCTGACCTCTGCGGGAGGCATCGCCGGGTACGCCACCGCCAAGCACGCTCAGGTGGGTCTGATGCGGACGCTGGCCAAGGAACTCGCGCCGCGCGGGATCCGGGTGAATACGATCCATCCCGGGCCCGTGGACAACGAGTTCCAGCACAGGATCGAGGTGGAGGCCACGGGCGCCAGCCGGGAGGACGCCGCGAAGCTGTTCGAGGCGGGCATCCCGCTAGGCCGACACGGTACGCCAGAGGAGGTGGCGGCGGCGATGCTGTTCCTCGCCAGCGACGCCAGTTCGTTCGTCACCGGCGCCACAGTCGCAGTCGACGGCGGCATGTCGATCTAGCGACCCGACGGCCTGTCCAGGCTGTCCAGGGCGAACGAGTCAGCCCGGGACGAGTCCGCGCAACGCCGGGGCGACGTCCGTGCCGAATCGCACTAGCGACGCATGTGCCTCCGCAAGACTCAGCGACCCGAAGGCGAACGCGCCGGCGAAGTGGTTACATCCCGACGCGCGCAGGATCGACGTGAGCTGCCCCCGGACTGTGGCCGCGGATCCCGCGATCACCAGGCCCTCGTCTATGGCCCGCGTGAAGTCCAGGCGCTCGGCGAAGCGCGGGTCGCGGTGGTGCCGCCACACCGCGGTGAACTGCTGGTAAAACACCTCCATCGCCTCGATGGCCCGCTTCCGCGCGGCGCCGTCGGACTCTCCTACGTAGACGTTGCGCATGATCCCGAAGAGCAGCGTCGGCGCTCCCGCGCCGCCGCTCGGCCGGCCGGGTGGTGCGCCAGCAGCGCCGCTGAAGTACTCCTCGCGCCGTCGCCGGGTCTCATCGATCGTGGGGGACCTGAAGCTGAACCCGAGAATGGTGTTGATGCCCCTCGCGCCGAGCCGCGGGACGCTCTGCGGGTTGCTGCTCGGATACCAGATGGGCGGGTGTGGCACCTGACGGGTGCGCAGCGGCATCCGGATGCCCGACCCGGCCGCGCCTAGTTCGCCGTCATTGAGTGCCCGCATCAGCGAGTCCAGGACATCGTCGTAGCGGCGCTGGGCGTCGCCCGGCTCGATCCCGTAGCCAAGCAGCTCGTAGGGGTTACCGCCCTTGCCGAACCCGATCTCGATCCGCCCGCCGCTGAGCTGGTCCAGCATGGCGATCTCCTCTGCCAGCCGCGCCGGGTGGTAGAGGGGCAGCACGTACACCAGCGGGCACAGCCGGATACGGGTGGTGCGCATCACCGCGGCCGCAAGGAACACACTGGGTGAAGGGACCAGGCCGAGCGGCGTGCCGTGATGCTCGGCAAGATGGTAGATGTCGAACCCCTGCGACTCGGCGTCGGCGAGCAGGTCGAGCCGCTCCCGGTAGAGCTGGGCCGGCTCGCGTACACCGTCCGCGTCCACCCAGTCGAACAAACCGAGGGTGACGCGCTGGCCGCTGGCAGACTCCGCCTGCACTGTGGTCCCTTCGCCGGATCCCGCCCAGCGCGCAGAGCCCCAGACGTGACCCACGTCATAGTACTGGTTGAGTAAACTCCGCCTCGCCGCATCAGCTCCCACGGCAAGGTAGGTCGGACAGCACCGAGCGTGCGTGACGGCCACCTGTTGGTGCTCCCGTTGCCCTGAACCTGCCCGGCGTCCGCATGCCGCTGGTTGTGGCGCAGGCCGGCCAGCATCCAGGTGAACGCTAGGCGCCGCGAGCAGGCGCCCGACCGGAAGTTCCGCTGTGTCTCGCAACGCTGCCCGGCACCGCAAGTCACCGTCGATCTCACGCCCAGTCCGGCGTTCCAGGCATCGCAAGCCGTCGCCGATAACGAGCGCGGTGCGGCCCGCGTGCGTCGTCGCAGCCACGGTCGCGGGCTCGACGATCATCGCGTCGGCTGCGGCGCCGACGGTGCTGCACCCAGGTGCCGCCGCTGCCGGCACCGCGCCAGCTAGCCATTCAGGCGAGTTCGCTGTGGCCGGCACCGGCGTCTACCTCAGCGAAGGTGCCAGCAGGTTCGTGGGCGGCGCGACGGCAGCCGGGAACCGGGTCGCGCCGGCTGCCGACGTCTATCGCCCCAGGCACCAGGCACCTGCGCCGCGAACGGCGAGCGGTCGCGCCAGCCGGCCGAACAGTGCCACCGCGCCACGGCACCAGGCGTCGGGCGCCGCGGCCTCGGTCTACCTCAACCCGCTGCGCGACGTCAGCGGGCTGATACCTGAGCGCATCGACATGGGAGTCGACTTCGGGGGCTCAGGCCCTGTCTACGCGCTGGGCAACGCAGTGGTCATCGATGCGACCGCCGACTCTCCCGGCTGGCCAGGCGGCGGCTGGATCACCTACCGGCTCACCGACGGCCCGGACGCGGGCCTCACTGTCTACGTGGCCGAGGACGTCACTCCCACGGTTCAGGCCGGGGAGCAAGTGACCGCGGACACTGTCATCGCTGATATGTACAACGGCGGTGACGGCATCGAGACCGGCTGGGCCCAGCAGAACGGGGAGTCCGCCGAGTCGCAGCTGCCCGTGGCCGGTGGCATCAGCGGAGGGGGGCCGTTCCCGACCGAGGTCGGACTTAACTTCGAGGAACTGCTACAGCTACTCGGCGTGCCGGCGGCCCTGAACAGATACCAGGCGCCGTACGGACTGCTGCCACCCAACTACCCGACGAGCTGGCCGGGGGTCAGAGCCGGCTAG
>JASHSO010000482.1 GCA_030038715.1 Streptosporangiaceae bacterium | reverse complement strand
GACATCGACACGGTCGAGCAAGGGCCCAGACAGGCGCGCCAGGTACCGGCGCCGGGCGAGGGGCGTGCAGGTGCACACATCGCCGGCCGATGCGGTCCTGGCACATGGACACGGATTAGCGGCCAGTACCAGCGTGAACCGGGCGGGAAAGCGCGCCGTTAGCCCGGACCTGGCGATGACCACCTCACCGGATTCGAGAGGCTGCCGCAGCGCGTCCAGTACATCCCGATCGAACTCCGGTGCCTCGTCGAGGAATAGACAGCCGTGGTGCGCCAGTGACGCGGCGCCCGGCCGTATGATGCCACTACCGCCGCCAACAATGGCCGCCTTGGTGGCTGTGTGATGCGGCGCGCAAAACGGCGGCTCGGCTACGAGCGGTCTGCTGGCCGCCAGAGTGCCAGCCACCGAGTGAATCGCACTCACCTCAAGCGCAGCCGCAGGTTCCAGCGGAGGCATGATCGTCGGAAGCCTCTCGGCGAGCATTGTCTTCCCGACGCCAGGCGGGCCGAGAAGCATCAGGTGATGGCCGCCTGCAGCGCAGATCTCGGCTGCTCGCCTGGCCACCGGCTGGCCTACGACGTCGGCGAGGTCGCGGCTGTCCCCCGGCAGGCTAAGGTCGGCCCGCTGGCCGGTGCTCTGGCCTGCCGCTGGACTTCGGGCTGTCAGCCCGCGGCCCGACTCGGCAACGTGGACTTCAAGGCAGGCCCCGGCCGCTGGCCGACCGTCCAGCCAGTCAAGCAGCGCAGCCAAGCTTGGCGCAGCTGCTACGCGCATGTCAGGGACGAGCAGTGCCTCTTGCATGTTCTCCGGCGGCACCACTATGCGGCGAAAGCCGGTAGCGGCGGCTGCAGCGGCGGCCGGCAGCACACCGGGAACAGGCCTCAGGCGCCCATCGAGGCCTAGCTCACCAAGGAAGACTGTGCCAGCTAGGCCGGTTGGCGACACTGCGCCTGCTGCGGCCAGGATCGCGATCGCGATCCCGACGTCGAAGCTCGAGCCGCGCTTGGGCAGGCTCGCCGGTGAAAGCCCGACCGTGATGCGCCGCTGCGGCCACGACTGAGCCGAATTGACGATGGCAGACCTGATCCGGTCCCTCGCTTCGCGCAGCGAAGTGTCTGGGAGGCCAACGAGCATGAGCGCGACCAAACCGTTCTCGATATCGGCCTCGATCTCCACGACGTGGCCCTCGACCCCGACCAGCGCTATAGCGTGCGTCCTGGCGAGTGCCATCTAACCCACCCCGCGGATGTGCTCAATCTGGAACCGGTCCGATCCTGTCCGCAGGATCCCGATGACATCGATCCTGATCTCCTCGAACATCAGGTCACCCTGGACCACCCAACGCACTGCTAGACGTCGCAGCCGCCGGGCCTTCTGCCTGGTGATCGCCTCAAGGGGCGTGCCAAACCGAACACCCGACCTGGTCTTTACCTCGCAGATCACGAGCACCGGGCCGTCAACAGCGACGATGTCGATCTCGCCTTCGCTGCAGCGCCAGTTCTGCGCCAGGATCTTGAGACCGCTGCCGGCAAGGAAGTCGGCAGCGATCTGCTCACCCTGCTTTCCGAGAATGTCCTTCGCCTTCATCGCTCATCACCTCCGGCCCAGACAGTGCCGGAGAACCATGGTGCGCGGCGCGGGCCGGAGTGGGGCTGTGCATGAGGGCCTCAAGGCGACCCGACGGTGTTGACGAAGGGGTCAGATTTGTCAGAGGCGATTGGTTCAATTCGCCGCGCCGCATGCGAGGTCCGCGGCATCGCCAGTGGCTAGGAGTTCAGCAGCCGGCCCACCGGAGCGCGGGAGGCTCGCCGGAGCGGGGGCGGCTCGCGCGAGCGCTGAAGGCGGGCCCGAACGCAGGACGCAGGACGCACGCCCGAACGCAGGACGCACGCCCGAACGCAGCACGCGCGCCCCAACGCAGCACGCGCGCCCCAACGCAGAAGGCGGGCCAAGCGGAGTGCAGGAGGCGCAGCAGAGCGGGAAATCCCGGGCTCCGTGCGGCGACCGGGTCAGGCCGCTCAGTGAGCGGCTCGCCAGCTACTTGGGGTCGGGGATTTCCAGATCACTCTTAGCGAGTTCCTCGACGTTGACGTCCTTGAACGTGACGACCCGCACGTTCTTCACGAAGCGGGCCGGGCGGTACATGTCCCACACCCATGCATCCTGCATAGTGACCTCGAAGTACACCTCACCGTTGTCGGCCGCGCGCACGTTCAGCTCAACCTGGTTGGTGAGGTAGAAGCGGCGCTCGGTCTCGACAACGTGACTGAACAGCCCGACAACGTCCCGGTACTCGCGGTAGAGCTGCAGCTCCATCTCGGTCTCGTACTTCTCGAGATCCTCTGCGCTCATGTTCACCCCTCCGATCAGGCTCTACGCGCAATCGCCGCGAGGCCTGCCGTCGGCCAGCCACTCTGCTCGATGCCGTCAACGATAGGGCCATTCTGCCCGCTGCCAGGTAGGTAGTACGACTCGGCGGGCGAGCTCTCCACGTCGATATCCTCTCGGGCCGCAACGCTACCCCGGACGTTGACGAACGACATCCTGTGCTGCGGGCACGGGCCGTGCCTTACGAGAGCCGCCATGTGACTACGAGTTGAATACCCCTTATGACGGGAAAATCCGTACTCAGGGAAATCCTCGTGCAGTTCGCACATCAGAGCATCTCTGGTTACTTTGGCGATCACCGACGCGGCGGCCACGCAAGCCGCTACCTGGTCACCCTTCCACATAGCCAGCGTCGGAACGGCTAGCCCGCGCACCGGAAACCCATCGGTCAGCACATATGCCGGCCTGTTACTGAGCGTGGCCATTGCCCGGCGCATTCCGGCCACGTTGCACACATGCAAGCCGCGCCTGTCAATCTCCTCCGCCGGGATGATAACGACGCTCCAGTCGAGGGCTGCTTCCATGACCTGCCGATAGACGACGTTCCTGGCCTTGGCTGTAAGCGCCTTGGAGTCCGCCAGCTCGGCCAGGCTGGTCATTCTCGACGGCCTGAGCATGACTGCGGACACCACGAGCGGGCCGGCGCAGGCACCGCGACCGGCCTCATCCACCCCGGCGACGGGCGCGAAACCGGCCCTAGCGAGCACGCGCTCGTAGGCGGGTAGCCCGCCGTTCGGCCGCGGCGTGTAGGCGACGGACCGCCGCTCGGCGCTCCGCATCACGATCACGTATCGCGCCGACGTCGGGCGCGCATTGCCCTCAGCGTCCGGGCGACCTCCCGCCTGGCCCGCCGCTGGAGCCAGGTGAGCGGAACCGCGCTGGCCAGGCCCACCGCCATGGGCAGGTAAGGGGCGGATGGGCGCACGGGCGCTCCTAGTAGTTCCGCGGCTGTCGTGCTAGCAGCGCGGCGGGCCGCGGCAGAGTGGGCAGCCTTGTCGATACCTCGCTGATCAAAGGTTGACGGAATATTCAGGATCCGCCACTGGCTCGGCGGCCACACGATCAAGAACGCGCGGCCGATCACTTCGCTTTCAGGAATGGTCCCATGGCCGGGATCGCTCTGCCGCAGCCGCGAATCGTCGGAGATAGCCCGGTTGTCGCCCATCACCCAGAGCCGACCGGGCGGGACCACGATGTTGAAGCGGATCGTGGAAGGCGCGGCGCCAGGGTACAAATACGACTGCTCGTGCAGAGGCACCCCATTGACGGTAACCAGGCCCTGGGCGTTGCAGCACGCCACCCGGTCACCCGGCACGCCAATGACGCGCTTGACGAAGTCGGTCTGGTCTACTGGCGTGCCAAACAGCCCTGCGACCGCATCGAAGAGCCGACGCAGGGTGTCGTCGTAAACCCGCACTATCGGGTTGGCGGCAGACTTGGCCGGCGAGGGGTTGGGATCCCAGGAACCTGCCCCATTGAAGACGACGATGTCGCCAGGCTGAATGCTGCGGAAGTGATAGACGAGCTTGTTGACCAGGATCTTGTCGCCGACCATGAGGGTGTCTTCCATCGAGGAAGTCGGTATGAAGAATGGCTGGACGACGTAAGTCTTGATCACCAGGGCAATGACAAGTGCAACGACGATCAGGATCGGCAACTCGCGCCAGGCAGACCGAGAGCGTTTCTTGGGCTTCGCACGGCCGCTGCCGGGCGCCTGCCCTGCTTCGCGGTCCTCTCCGGCACTGTCTGCAGCCACGGCATCCGGCGCTGCTTGCGCCCCGTGACCCTCGCCGGGATTCTCGGCCGGGTCAGCAGACGCTGCGGTGAACGAATTCGCGCTGCGCGGCTCGCCGTCCCAGGGCCGCTGCTCCGGCTCAGCACGGCGCGGCGGCACGGGTCCGGCCGCACCGTTGTCCGCCTGCGCGGCATCATGGGCCCGTGTCTCGGAATCCGGCGCCGTGCTACCCCGATCGCCGAAGCCGTACTCGTCGCTCGTCATCGGGTGAAGCCTACCGTCGTTGCCGAGCCGACCCTCGCCTGGCACGAAGCGCTGAAGGTAGGGCATCCGGGCTGGAAGTAATCAGACGACACCCCGGGCGCTGGCGGGCCTGTCAGTGACGTGGCTTGCGGGGCGCACGTAGGCGCCGCCTAGCCGCGCGTTGCAGCCAGGTCAGCGGAACCGCCACGAAGATGCCCGCCGCGACTGGCAGATAGGGGGCTGCCGACTGGACTCTTGCCCCGATGAACTGCACCTCCGTCCGCTTCGCCGCCGACGCGGCGGCCCGTGGCTGCGCGGCGGAGTCGACACCGGGCTGGTCAAAGGTGGAGGGGATATTCAGGATTCGCCACTGGCTTGGCGGCCACACGATCACGAACGCCCGGCCGATCACGGCACTCTCGGGGACCATTCCGTTACCGGGATCGTCCTCGTGACCCCGTGAGTCGTCAGAGACGCCGCGGTGATCACCGAGTACCCACAGGTAACCAGGCGGCACCGTCACGTTGAACCGGCCAGGAACGCCAACCGGCGCACTGCTCGGCTTGTCGCCTGGGTAGAGGTAGGACTGCTCATGCAGAGGCACGCCATTCACGGTGATCAGCCCGGCGGCGTTGCAGCATACGACGTGATCCCCGGGAACCCCGATCACCCGCTTGACGAAATCGGACTGGCCCACAGGGGACCCGAACAAGCCGCCGATCGCGTCGAACAACCTGCGCAGGGTGTCGTCGTAAATCCGCACTATCGGATCGGAACTAGCGGCCGACGGTGCTGGCGCGGCGACCCAGGTGCCCGTTCCGTCGAAGACCACGATGTCGCCCGGCTTGATGCTGCGGAAGTGATAGACGAGCTTGTTGACGAGGATCTTGTCGTTGATCGCCAGCGTGTTCTGCATAGAACCAGTAGGGATCACGAACGCCTGGACGACGAAGGTCTTGATCACCAGGGCGATGACCAGCGCAACGACGACTAGCACCGGCAACTCTCGGTACAGCGGCCGACCCGACCGCTTCCGCGACTGAGTCGCCACGTCAGGAGGTACCGCCGAAGCGCCCTGACCCGATTGCGCGGTCCCCGTTGGCGCGGGCGGCTCGGGCTCAGTCAGGTTTCGCTGCTCATCGGCCGACATGGCATGCAGTCACTTCCGTGCGAGAGGTCGGGACGGCGTCGGCCAAGCTGGTAACCAGCTACTTGGCGGGCGCCGCTTCGCGGCGCTCCCTGATCCTTGCCGCCTTGCCACGCAGTGAACGCAGGTAGTAGAGCTTCGCGCGGCGGACCCGGCCGCGCGTCACTACCTCGATCTTTTCGATGGCCGGGGTGTGCACCGGGAACGTGCGCTCGACACCCACGCCGTAGCTGATCTTGCGAACGGTGAACGTCTCGCGCGCTCCCCCGCCCTGGCGGCGGATCACCACGCCCTGAAAGACCTGGATCCGGGATCGGCTGCCCTCGGTGACCTTGACGTGGACCTTCAGGGTGTCACCCGGCCGGAAGTCCGGGATGTCGGATCGTATCTGCGCCTGCTCCAGCTCGGCTATCGCGGTGTGCATGGCTGCGCTTCCTCATTAGTCAACAGCGCACGCCTGCGAACGCGCTGCCTTGTCTGTCTGGGTGCGCCAGGCAAGTGCCCGGCAGCCTCGCGGCGACAAGCCTGACAGTAGCTGGGCTCGCGCCGGGGCAGTGCCTTTAGTGTGCCACATCTTTGCCAGTAACCGGAAAGCCCGCCTCTGCGAGCACTGCTCGGTCCCGCGCATCCAGCCGTGGCGGACTTGCCTCGGGGGGGCCATCGCCTGGTACAGCCTCCCTGCCGAGCAGCCGGATGATCATGTCGGGTCGGTTGATGGCGGTCCTGCGCAGGGCGCAGTCGCGGCGCCACCTGGCGATCGCCTCGTGGTTGCCGGACAGCAGGACCGCAGGCACCTCATGGCCTCGCCAAACCCGCGGCCTGGTGTAGGCAGGACCCTCGACCAGCCCGGCCATGGGTCCGGCTCCCGCACCACCGGAGCCGCCAAAGGAATCGTCGTCGGCAGAGTCGGCATTACCGAGCACGCCGGGCAGCAACCTGCACACGGCCTCGGTCATCACCAGGACGGCCGGTTCCCCGCCGGCCAGCACGTAGTCGCCGATGCTCACCTCTTCCACGCGCATCCTGGACCGCGACTCCTCGACGACACGCGCGTCGATGCCCTCGTAGCGCCCGCACGCGAAGATCAGCCAGGGTTCGGCCGTGTACCGTGCCGCAATCTCCTGGGTAAATGGCCGACCGGCGGGTGTGGGCATGATGAGCAGAGGATCCTCCCCGTTCCCGGCAATCTCATCGAGCGCTCGCCCCCACGGTTCCGCCTTCATGACCATCCCAGGCCCGCCACCGAATGGCGCGTCGTCCACGCTGTGATGCACGTCACTCGTCCAGCGCCGCAAGTCGTGAACCCCGAACAGGATGTCGCCGCGCTCTGCCGCCTTGCCAATCAGCGAGACGCCAAGCGGCCCGAAGTACTCGGGGAAGATCGTGATGATGTCGATGCGCAGCTCGGACCTCCGGGTCAGACAGCGGTATCCGGATCAAGTAGTCCCGTTGGCGGGTCGATTACCAGCCGGCCGGCCTCAAGGTTGACCTCGGGGACAATCGCCGCCACGAACGGGACCAGGATCTCAGTTCCCGAGCGCTGGCCCGCTCCTGCGACGACCAGCAGGTCCTGTCCGTGGTGCAGCACATCGGCGACCTCGCCGACCAACTCACCCCCGGGCCCGACCACGGCCAGCCCAATCAGCTGGTGATCGCGAAACTCGTCCGGGTCAGCGATCTCTTCGAGATCCGCCGAGTCGACCAGCAACAACGTTCCGCGAAGATGCTCGGCCTGGTCACGATCTTCGACCCCCCTGAAGGAGGCAAGCAGGCGACCCGAGTGCCAGCGAGTCTGGCTGATGGCTAGCGGACCCGCCCCAGCAGGGTCGGTCGCCAGCACGGCACCAGGAGCTAGCCGAAGCTCAGGGTCGTCAGTCCGCACTTCGACGACCAGTTCGCCGCGGATCCCGTGCGGCCGCACGATGCGGCCGACCACAAGCTGCATGGCAGCTAGCGAACCTCGTCGGCGTCCAACAGGTCGATGCGGACATAGCTGCTGCCCGCCAGGGAGCCGATCACGGTCCGCAGGGCCCGGGCGGTCCGCCCGCCACGCCCGATGACCTTGCCCAGGTCGTCTGGGTGCACGCGCACCTCCAAAACACGCCCCCGACGCAAGCCTCGGCTGTCCACAGCAACATCGTCCGGGTGCTCAACTATGCCCCTGACCAGGTGCTCCAGGGCCTCCTCGAGCATGTCAGGCACTGCTGCCTTCGGGTTCGGCGTCCTCGGCGACTGTCGGCTCAGGACCGGCCACTTCGGTGGTTCCCGTCTCCTGCGCCGTGCCAGCCTGCGACGATGCAGCCTCGGTGGCCGTGGCGTCTGCCTTGGTTGCCTTGACCCCCGCCTTGACCCCGGCCGACTTGGCTTCTGCGGCCTTGACCGCCTTGGCGTCTCCGGCCTTGGCGTCTCCGGCCTTGGCGTCGCGGGTTTTCGCCCTGCTGGTCTTGGCCGCAGGCGCCGCACCGACATCGGTCAGCGTCTCCGCCACTGCCACAGCGAACGCGGCCTTCTTGTCGGCCTTAGGCTCCGCTGTGCGCAGCGTCCCCTCCGCGCCCGGCAGGCCCTTGAATTTCTGCCAGTCGCCAGTGATCTCCAGGATTCTCCTGACCGGGTCCGTCGGCTGGGCGCCGACAGACAGCCAGTGCAAGACCCGTTCCGAGTTGACTTCGATGAAGGACGGTTCGGCCTTGGGGTGGTACTTTCCGATTTCCTCGATCGACCGGCCGTCCCGCTTGGTACGGGAATCGGCTATGACGATCCGGTAGTACGGCTCCCGGATCTTTCCCAGGCGCTTTAGCTTGATCTTGACAGCCACGGC
>JASHSO010000481.1 GCA_030038715.1 Streptosporangiaceae bacterium | reverse complement strand
GCCGAGCACGTCGAATGCCCGGACAGGCCGGTGCGCATCGACGGTGAACTGGGGCACGCCGTGCGTCCGCATCAGCGCCTCGAGGTCCGGCCAGACGCTGTAGGTGCGCTCGGCGAGTACCCCGTCGCGCTCGTTCAGCACCTCGTAGAGAATCTGGACACCCTGGTTGGGCAGGCCGACCTCGTAGGCGTCCGGGTACATCAAGGCCCAGCGCACGTCAGCCGACTCCCAGTCCTTGACGACAGAGTTCAACTCGCCGCCGATGTACTGGATCGGTTTGCGGACCAGCGGGAGCAGCGGCTCGAGCAGGGGGTACACCGACTGCACAGGCACCCTCACAGCCTACCGAGCCGCCGCGAGCACCCTGCCGGACGGTTGGCTCGGGCATGAAATCTAGCAATCCGCCAGGTATTGTGTGTCGCTTAGCGCTGCGGCAAGCAGTCACATCCGCTGCAACAAGCGGGAACGGGGTGGCCCAGGCCGGCGGCCTACCGGAGGTGACAGCGGCACGTGGATCTCTACATCGTGCTTGGCAGCGCCGTGGTCGGACTGCTGGTCGGGATGACAGGAGCTGGCGGCGGGGCGCTGATGACGCCGATGCTGATCCTGCTGTTCGGCGTGAAGGCCCCGGCAGCAATCTCCAGCGACCTGGTGGCCGCGGTGGTGATGCGGCCGGTAGGGGCGGTCGTGCACATGCGCCGGGGAACTGTCAACTACCGCCTCGTAGGCTGGCTCGCGCTGGGCTCGGTGCCGATGGCCATTGCCGGGGCGTACCTCCTGCATCTGCTGGGCAATACCGCCAGCGCATCATCCAGGGTGGAGACCGCCCTGGGCGCCGCGTTGCTGACGGGGGCCGCTGCCATGGTCGTCCGTTATGTGATGGACCTGCGAGCGGGCGCCGATCGACGCTCCGCCGCGCGCGATATCGTCTGCCGACCGGTCCCGACAGTGGCCATCGGCATGGTCGGCGGGGTCATCGTCGGCATGACGTCGGTCGGCTCGGGCTCGCTGATGATCGTGCTGCTGCTGTTCCTGTATCCGGCGATCAGCGCCGGCCAACTTGTCGGTACCGACCTCGCGCAAGCCGTGCCGCTGACGCTCGCCGCTGCTCTCGGCGCATTGGTCTTCGGCCACGTCGAGTTCGGAGTCACCGCGTCGATTGTGGTCGGCAGTGTGCCAGCCGTCCTGGTCGGCTCGCTGCTGTCGTCGCGGGCCCCGGACCGCTACATCCGGCCGGTCATCACCCTGGTGATCCTCGTATCGGGCTTGAAGTACGTCGGCGTTGGCACCACGGTGCTCGGCTGGACCCTGTTCGCGGCCGTCGTCGGGGCGGCCGGCTGGCTAGTGTGGGCTCGCCCGTGGCGTGCGAGGCGGGCCGCAGAAGAACGCGGCACCGACCGGGAGGCCGCTCCAGAGGAACCGTCAGCGGCCCCGGCAGCTCGCCCGGTGTCGTAACGGTCGGAGTGCGGAAGCTAGCTGAACACGGTCCTGTGCCGGTAGACCGCCTGCAGCACACCCACGGCGATCATGTCGGCGAATATCGCCGACCCGCCGTAGGACACAAACGGCAGCGGCAACCCAGTGACCGGCATGATCCCGATCGTCATCCCGATGTTGATGAACGACTGGACGGCGAACCAGATCGCGATGCCAGCGGCCGCCAGCATGCCGAACTGGTCGTCGGCTCGGGCAGATATCCACAGCGCCCGCACCAGGATAATGCCAAGCAGCACGATAATGATCATGCAGCCGATGAAGCCGAGTTCCTCCCCGGCGACCGTGAAGATGAAGTCCGTCCACTGCTCAGGCACAAAGCTGCCGGCGATGAGCTGGCCGTGCAACAGGCCCTGCCCATGCAGGCCGCCCGACGCTATCGCGATCTTGGCCTGATACGCGCTATAGCCGGTCCCCCGTGGATCCTGTGTTGGATGGATGAACGAGGCCAGCCTGTTGAGCTGGTAGGCCTTGAGCACGTGCAGCTTGGCGCCGGCATAGACCGCCAGTGCAACGGCAGCGGCCAGGCCGACCAGCCAGTACAGCCGAATCCCCGACAGCGCGACGAGGCCGGCCAGGAGAACGACCAGCAGCACGACGACGCCGAGATCTGGCTGCTTGTACACCAGGATCAGCGGTATCGCGGCGACGCCTAGCGTCATGGCAACTGCCCGCAGCCGAGGCCTGGAGTGGCCGTGCGGTATCTCGGACAGGAACATCGCGCCCATCAGGATGATGGCCAGCTTGGCGTACTCTGACGGCTCGAGCTGTAGCCCCGCGGGCAGGTTGAGCCACGACTTCGCGCCGTTGACCCTGATGCCGAGCGGCGTGAACACCGCAAGCAGGCCCAGGATCGACACCACGAGCACGATCGGCGAGAGCATCTTGATCTGCCGGTAGTCCAGCGTGCTCACCGCCAGCATGAGCACCAGGCCGACCACGATCCACAGCAGTTGCTTGTCCAGGTATGACCTGGACGGCGCGGTCGCGGCCCACACCAGCACCGACCCGAACACGCTCAGCGCCGCGACCCCGACCAGCAGGATCCAGTCGAGTCGCCGCAGCGGCGAACTACGCCCGAACGCCCGGTCGGCTGCCCTGCGCCAGCGTGGTCGTCTGGCGCCGATGTTCGCGCCAGCGCCGAGCCCGAGCCGCCGGGAACTACCCCCCTCCAGGCGCACCGGCGCCAGGCCGCGGTAGGCCGCGTCCTTCGGCCGGATGGTAGGGGAACCGGTGCCGGTGGCACCGGAGCCGAGCTTCACCGAGTCAGAGCCCGCTGATCCCAAGGCACGAGAGCGGACCCGGCCGAGCCGCTCAGCCAGGTCGCTGGCGCCGCGCCACGCGGTCACCCGCTCCTACCCTTCTGTTTGCCCGCCTTCACCGACTCCGGCTTGCTCACGGCCGCGGTCACGACCTGGCCTGCGCTGTTCAGGCGCGGCAGCGGCGGCAGCGTGCCGCCCGGCAGGGCCGCCTTGGAGCCCTCCAGCCCGTAGATGGCATCCCAGATCTTCCGCACCGTTGGCGCCGACACATCGGCGCCGTACCCGGCGTTGGGGATCATGACGACCACCACGTACTTCGGGTTGTCACAGGGGGCGAACGAGGCGAACACCGAGGTGGCCACCTTGCCGAGCAACTGCGCAGTACCAGTCTTGCCCGCCACGCATACCTTGCTGAGCGGGAAGCCGCCGAACGCGCCGGCGGCGGTGCCCTCGGTTACCACTCCCTGCAGCGCAGTCCTGATGTAGGCGAGCGTGGACTTGGCTACCGGCAGGTGCCTGATGACCGGCGGGTTGATCCGCTGCACCACCTTGCCCGACGGACTGATCAGCGCTTCCCCGATCCGCGGGCTGTACAAGGTCCCGCCGTTGGCCAGCGCCACGTAGGCGTCGGCAAGCTGGAGCGGTGTCACCGAGACCAGCCCCTGGCCGATGGCTGCGATCACCGCTTGGCCCTCGGACCAGTCGTTGGCGTAATAGCAGTCATGCCACTCGATCTGCTGCAGTTCGGTGCCGTACTCCTTGCCGTACTTGCACCAGTCCTCGCCGGTGTGCGCGTTGTCCTTCCAGAAGTAGTACAGCCACTCGCGCGTCGGGACGTCGCCCGCGCTTTGCTCGGGCAGGTCGATGCCGGGATCGACGCCGAAGCCCCAGGCCAGCTCCATCTTCTGCATCTTCTGCACGGGCTCGTGCGGGTTCGTGACGTCGTCCAGACCCGGATGGTCGCGTTGCCACATGCCCTCGGCCAGCTCATAGAAGACCGTGTCGCACGACTGGATGAGCGCCTCGCTCAGGCTCATCGAGCCAAGACTGGGCTCGCCGTCGTTTGCGAACGACTCGCCGTCGATGTCGACGGTCGCCGGACAGGCGTACTGGCCGTACAGCGAGTACCCGTCGGCCACCGCCGCGGCCGTAGTGGTGATCTTCCAGGTCGAGCCCGGGTAGTACTCGCCCTGCGTCACCCGGTTCAGGATCGGTTCGGAGCCAGACGTGCCGAACAGCCGCTTGAATTCCTTCTCGGTGATGCCGTTCGTCCACACGCTCGGGTTGTAGGTCGGGTAGCTGGCCATCGCGACGACGCGGCCTTTGGTCGTCAGCACAACGGCAGACCCCGTGGTGGCCTCGGGATGCGTCAAGTGAGCCTGCTGTACCGCACTGGCGAGGATGTTCGACACGTCCTCCTGCAGCGCGCCGTTGATGCTGGTGACCAGGTCGTCACCGGCCTCCGGCTTGGTGTCCTTGATCGTGTTAGTCACC
>JASHSO010000480.1 GCA_030038715.1 Streptosporangiaceae bacterium | reverse complement strand
GAGTCCCAGCACGGGCTCACCATCGACGGGATTCCCGGGCGGATGGTGTGGAGCGCCCTGCTTAAGGCGGTGGCCGCGGACCAGACGAACACCAACGGCTACACCTACGCCATCGCCAGCGAGGGAGACCCGGAGACGCTGACGATCTGGCACGACGGCCAGGTCGTGCTGCAGAGCCTGGCCAACACCGGCATTCCCGCCGCGCCGACCACGATCGGCACCGCCCCCGTTTACCTGCGTTACCTGCACCAGATCATGCGGGGAACCAACCCGGATGGCACGAAATACGCCGACCCTGTGTCCTTCGTGTCCTACTTCCGGTCTGGTGAGGCCGTGCACTACTTCCCGCGCGGCTCGTACGGGTTCCCGCAGAGCCTGGGCTGCGTCGAGCTGCCCTACAGCTCGGCCGAGCAGGCTTATCCGTACCTGACCTACGGCAGCCTGGTGACCGTCGCTCCGGGCTCGCAGACGCCGAGCACCAGCCCGACGGCTGCCCCGTAGTACCTGACACCTCCGCCACCCGCAGCGCCCCGGCCGGCCACGACCGGGCGCCGCGAAGCTCACGTCGATAGCATCGGGGGCACGGGCCAGCAATCCCTGCGACCCGATCCATCATGCGAAGGAGCCAGCCGTGCTTGCCGACAAGCTGCACATCACACTCGCCGGAAGCGAGCATGTGGTGGAAGCGGGCACGACGGCCGGCCAGGCGCTGGCGGCGCTTCCCTCGACCGGCCGCGGCCCGATAGCCGCGCGGGTCGACGGGGAATTGCGCGACCTGGCGTACCAGCTCGCCGACGGCGATGCGGTGCGGCCAGTGGAGATCGGCTCGCCCGACGGGCTGGCGATACTTCGGCACTCCACCGCGCACGTCATGGCGCAGGCTGTCCAGGAGCTATTCCCCGAGGCCAAGCTCGGCATCGGACCGCCGATCGAGAACGGCTTCTTTTACGACTTCGATGTGCCGCGGCCCTTCGGACCCGAGGACCTGAAGTCCATCGAGCAGCGGATGCGCCAGATCGTCCGGCAGGGACAGCTGTTCCGGCGGCGCCCCGTCGCCGACGAGGAGGCCAGGGCGGAGCTTGCTGACGAGCCGTACAAGCTGGAGCTAGTCGGGCTCAAGGGCGGTGCGCAGGCCAGCGACGAGGAGTCGGTAGAGGTGGGCGGCGCCGAGCTGACCATGTACGACAACCTCGACCCTGGCACCGGCGAGCTGCGCTGGAAAGACCTGTGCAGGGGCCCGCACCTGCCGACCACCAGAGACATCCCGGCCTTCCGGCTAATGCGCACCGGTGGCGCTTACTGGCGTGGCAGCGAGAAGAACCCGCAGCTGCAGCGCATCTACGGCACCGCATGGCCGTCCCGCGAGGCGCAAGAGGAGTACCTGAAGCTGCTGGAGGAGGCGGAGAAGCGGGATCACCGCAAGCTCGGTGCCGAGCTCGACCTGTTCTCGTTCCCGACCGAGATCGGCAGCGGGCTTGCCGTGTTCCACCCCAAGGGCGGCGTCGTGCGCAAGGCACTTGAGGACTACTCGCGCGCCCGGCACGAGCAGGCTGGCTACGAGTTCGTCTACACCCCGCACATCACCAAGTCGAATCTGTTCGAGACCTCGGGGCACCTGCAGTGGTACGCCGAAGGGATGTACCCGCCCATGGAGATGGAGGGCGCCAAGTACTACCCCAAGCCGATGAACTGCCCGATGCACATCCTGATCTACGCATCACGCGGCAGGTCCTACCGGGAGCTGCCGCTCCGGCTGTTCGAGTTCGGCACCGTGTACCGGTATGAGAAATCCGGCGTGGTACACGGCCTGACCAGGGCCCGCGGCTTCACCCAGGACGACTCGCACATCTTCTGCACGCCTGACCAGTTGCAGGACGAGCTGGCCAGCCTGCTCGACTTCGTCGTCGGGCTGCTCCGCGACTACGGGCTGACCGAGTTCGAGGCCGAGCTGTCCACCAGGCCGGACAAGTTCGTGGGCGAGATCGCTGACTGGGCCAAGGCAGAGGCGGCGCTCAAGCACGCACTGGACGTCTCCGGGCTGCCGTACGAGGTCGCCGATGGCGAGGGCGCGTTCTACGCGCCCAAGATCGACGTCCACGTCAAGGACGCCATCGGCCGCCGCTGGCAGCTCTCCACCTTGCAGGTCGACCTGCAGGAGCCGGTCCGCTTCGGCCTGGAATACCAGGCCGCCGACGGCACCAGGCAGCGTCCTTACATGATCCACAGGGCGTTGTTCGGTTCGATAGAGCGGTTCTTCGGCATCTTGACCGAGCACTACGCGGGCGCGTTCCCGCCCTGGCTGGCCCCGGTGCAGGTGGTCGGTATCCCGATCGCCGATGCCCACGTGCCCTACCTGGAGCGGGTCGCGGCGCGGCTGCGCGAGCACGGCATCCGGGTCGAGGTGGACACCGGCGACGACAGGATGCAGAAGAAGATCAGGACCGCGCAGCGGCAGAAGGTCCCCTACATGCTGCTAGCCGGCGACGACGATGTCGCCGCCGGGGCTGTGTCGTTCCGCTACCGCAGCGGCGAGCAGAAGAACGGCGTGCCGATCGAGAACGCCATCACCGAGATCGTCGATGCCGTGGCCGGGCGGGTGCAGGTCTGACGCCGGTGCACGATCGCGAACCCGCAGTCGACCGAGGCGAGACCGCCGAGGTCGGGCCGGACGGTTACCAGCGGCTGTGGATGCCGCACCGGATGGCCTACATCAAGGGCGAGGGGAAGCCCGCTGACGCCGGTGCGAGCGAGTGCCCGTTCTGCCGCATTCCGTCGCTGAGCGACGCCGACGGCCTGATCGTGGCGCGCGGCAAGCTCGTCTACGCCGTGCTCAACCTGTACCCGTACAACGCCGGCCACCTCATGGTCGTCCCGTACCGCCACCTCGCGGACTACACCGACCTCGGGCTGGACGAGACCGTGGAACTCGCTGCGTTCACCAAGCAGGCCATGACCGTGCTGCGAGAGGCTTCCCAGGCGCAGGGCTTCAACATCGGCATGAACATGGGCGGCGTAGCCGGCGCTGGCATCGCCGCGCACCTGCACCAGCACGTGGTACCCCGGTGGGGCGGGGACGCCAACTTCATGCCGGTGGTCGGCCGCACCAAGGTCCTGCCCCAGCTACTCGCCGACACCCGGGAGGTGCTCGCTGGCGCGTGGGCTGCCGCAGCGCCCCTCCCTTGACCGGCCCCGTAGCCGCAGTTTGCTACGGAGCAGCGCCTGCCTGGTGCCGGTCCAGGCGCTCCGCGACCCTGAGCTAGGAACGGGCCGTTCCGGCCGGCACGAGCTCTTTAAGCACGCCGAGCAGCCCCGGACGGCAGTCGGGCGCGGGGAAGACTGGCCCGGCTCAGCCCGTTCCGCTAGTAATTCAGCTTTTCTCGGCGGCCGCGAACTTGTCGGCCAGGTGCGATGGCAGGGGCTCGTACCGGAGGTAGCTGCGGGTGAACGAGCCGGTGCCGTGGGACATGGAACGCAGGTCGATGGCGTAACGGATGATCTCCAGTTCCGGGATCTCGGCCTTGACCAGGGTGCGGCCGCCGGTCACCGGCTCGGTGCCGAGCACGCGGCCGCGGCGGGTGGAAAGGTCGGACATGACCGCGCCCACGTAGTCGTCGGCGACCAGCACGGACACCTCGTCGACCGGCTCGAGCAGCAGCACCTTCGCCTTCGCCGCCGCGTCGCGCAGTGCCGCACGGCCGGCCTTCTGGAACGCCATGTCGGAGGAATCCACCGAGTGCGCCTTGCCGTCGTACAGGGTGACGCGGATGTCGACCATCGGGTAGCCCGACAGGACGCCCAGCTCCATCTGCGCCCGCACGCCCTTCTCCACCGACGGGATGAACTGCCGCGGCACGACTCCGCCTACGATCTTGTCGACGAACTCGAACCCGCCGCCCGAGGGCAGCGGCTCGATTTCGATGTGGGCGATGCCGTACTCGCCGTGCCCCCCGGACTGCTTGACGTTCCGGCCTAGGCCCTGCGCCTGGCCGCCCACGGTTTCGCGCAAGGGCACCCGCAGCTCCACGGTCTCCACGGCGACGCCATACCGATTTGACAGCCGGTCGAGCAGCAGGTCGGCGTGGGCCTCACCCATGCACCACAGCACGAGCTGGCGGGTCTCTGCGTTGTTCTCCAGGCGCAGCGTCGGGTCCTCGGCCACCAGCCTGCTCAGCGCCTGGGACATCTTGTCCTCGTCGGCTTTCGACTTGGGCGCGATCGCCACGGGCAGCAGCGGTTCCGGAGTAGCCCATGGCTCCATGAGCAGGGGCCGGTCTTTGTCGGATAGCGTGTCGCCGGTCTCGGCGGTCGCGAGCTTGGCGACTGCGCAGATGTCCCCGGCGCGGCACATCGCAACGCTGCGCTGCTGCTTGCCGAGTGGCGAGGTCAGCGCGCCCACCCGCTCGTCCTCGTCGTGGTCGGCGTGTCCGCTGGCCTCGCGGCCGTGGCCGGACACGTGCACCACGGCGTCCGGGCGCAGCGTGCCGGAGAAGACCCGGACCAGGCTGACCCGGCCGACGTAGGGATCGGATGTCGTCTTCACGACCTCGGCCAGCAGTGGGCCGTCCGGATCGCTGCTCAGACCGGTCTCCGGTTTGCCGTCCAGGGTCGTGATGGCGGGCAGCGGGTGCTCCTGCGGGGACGGGAACGCCTGGGTGATGACTTCGAGCAGCTCGGCCATGCCGATTTTGTGCGGTGCCGCCGAGGCCAGCACGGGGTAGAAGCTGCCCCGTGAGACTGCCTTCTCCAGGTCCGCGATCAGGCCCTTGACGTCGATCTCCTCGCCGGACAGGTAGGCGTCCATGAGGTCCTCGTCTTCACT
>JASHSO010000479.1 GCA_030038715.1 Streptosporangiaceae bacterium | reverse complement strand
CCCTCCGTGGTCACCGCGGCGCCCTACCTGCCCCGCTCGCGCGGGCGCGAGGTCACCTTCCAGCGGGACATTGCCGACTGGGACCGCGTCCGCGCCGAGGTAGCGGTGCTGGCCGGGCGGGTGGCCGAGGACGTCGTGGCCGAGCAGCGGCCTGCCGCGCGCATCGTGGTCAAGGTCCGGTACAAGCCGTTCTTCACCAGCACGCACGGAGTTGCGCTCAGGCCGCCTTCGGCCGAGGCGGCGGCGATCGAGGCGGCGGCGCTGGCCGCGCTGGGTCAGTTCACCGACCGCAGGCCAGTGCAGCTACTGGGCGTGCGCGCAGAGTTCGCGGCACAGGACTAGGTTCGAGCCCGCGAGCATCAGCGGCCGCAGGTCTACTCTTTTCAGGGTCCTCCTGGATGAGAAACGCAGACGGCGAGAGGGACATGTCATGCGCGTGCTTGTCGCTGGCGCCACCGGCTCGGTGGGCAGGCAGCTTGTACCGCAGCTTGTCGCGGCCGGACACACGGTCAGCGCCACCACGAGGACGCCAGCCAAGCTGGATCAGCTGCGGGCAGCGGGCGCCGAGCCGCTGGTGCTCGACGGTCTGGACGGCGCTGCCGTGGCCGAAGCGGTGGCGCGAGCCCAACCAGAAGTCGTCGTGCACGAGATGACGGCCATCCCGGCCCGGATCAATTTCCGCCAGTTCGGCCAGGCGTTCGCGACCACCAACAAGCTGCGAACCGCCGGACTGGACCACCTGCTGGCGGCGGCGCAGGCCCAGGGTGTCCGCCGGGTCGTCGTCCAGAGCTACGCGGGCTGGCCCAACGAGCGCACCGGCGGCCCGGTCAAGACCGAGGTAGACCCGCTCGACCCGGAGCCACTCGCGCCGATGCGAGACACACTCGATGCGATCAGGTACCTGGAGCAGGCAGTGACGTCTGCACCCATGGCTGGACTCGTGCTGCGCTACGGCAGCCTGTACGGGCCCGGTTCGAGTGACGAGTTCGTGCGGCTGCTGCGGCGCAGGCAGCTCCCGCTCATCGGGACCGGTGCGGGGGTCTGGTCGTTCCTGCACGTGGCTGACGCAGCCGCAGCCACGGTCTGCGCGGTCCAGGCAGGCCCGCCCGGTACCTACAACGTGGTGGACGACGAGCCCGCGCCGGTTGCGGAGTGGCTGCCGGTCTTGGCCCGGGCCACCGGGGCAAAGCCGCCCTTGCACGTGCCGGCCTGGCTCGGGCGGCTCGCCGGTGGTACGGCCGCGGTGTCGATCATGACGCAGGTGCGGGGCTGCTCCAATGCCAAGGCCAAACGAGAACTCGGCTGGCAGCCGATCTGGCCCACCTGGCGGGAAGGGTTCGTCAGCGGCCTGGACCGAGCCTTTCCGGCCGACGATCCAGTGTCATGAACGGCGCCGACCGGACGAGATGTGGCGCGCCAACGGCGGATGACCCCAGGGCGGATCATTAAGCATGGCAGTTCCGCTGGCTGCCCGCTACGTCGTCGGCGCTCTAGGGCTCCTGCTCGCGGCCACGGCCGCGAGCAGCGTGATCGGCACGCTGATCGTGCCGCGTTCGGTTGCTAGCTGGCTGACGCGCAAGGTCGATCAATTCGTCGATGCGGTGTTCACCGTGGCGACCAAGCCGATCAAGGACTTCCGGCGCCGTGACCGGGTGCTCGCAGCGCACGCAGCCACCCTGCTGTTGTGCCAGCTCGTCGCCTGGCTGGCGATGTTCTTCATCGGCTTCTCGCTGATGTTCTGGCCGCTCGTCCACGCCGGCATCACGGTCGCGTTCGCCACAGCGGGGCCGGCTCTGTGGGAGATCGGGTCGGCCAGGGCGCGTGGCGCTCCCGAGGAGACCATCCTGGACATCGCTTCCATCACCGGCATCGTCACGGTCACGCTGCAGATTGCCTACCTGCCGACGCTGTACTCGGCCTTCAACCGTCGCGAGACCGAGGTCGCACTGCTGGCGGGCCGCGCCGGAGTGCCGAGCTGGGGTCCGGAGCTGCTCGCTCGCACGCACTATGCGCTCGGCTCCGGCGTCTCGACCATCGACACCCTGCCCGACCTGTACGAGGCCTGGGAACGGTGGGCCGCCGACGTGGCCGAGAGCCACACCACCTACCTGCCGCTCGTGCGGTTCCGCTCACCCAAGGCACTGTCCTCATGGGTAACGGCGCTGCTGGCCGTGCTTGACTCCGCTGCGCTCATCCTGGCACTAGCGCCAGAAACCGCGCCGACCGTGCCAGCCAGGCTGTGCCTGCGGGGCGGCTTCACATGCTTCAACGAGATCGCTCGCGCGATGGGCTTCCCCATCCCCGCCGAGCCCGACGTGAGCCGCGGCATCTCGGTCAGCTACCAGGAGTTCCTCGATGCCGTGCAGCGCATGCGGCAGGTGGACTTTCCGATCGATCGAACTCCCGAGGAGGCATGGCCGGACTTTGTTGGCTGGCGAGTCAACTACGAGCAGGCGGCCTATGCGATCGCTCGCGCCGTCGACGCAGTACCCGCCATGTGGTCGGGGCCGCGACGGCACCCCGATCCCGTGATCCCGCCTGGCAGGCCGCCTCGCGGGAAGCCGCCGACGAAGCCGCAGCGGCACAAGGCGAGGTCTGGGCACGACGTCTAGCTCAGCCCAGCTCAGTCGGTCCGGTCGGTCTGGCTGCCCGCACCAGGGGTCAGGGCTTCCCCTTCGGTCCCGCCGTCCGGCCTGGCAGGCCGCGGGCCGGCCGACCCGGCCTCGCCGAGCGACGGCCGGAGGACGTCGGCCGCTGCCCTGACCGTGACGTCACGCAGGGTATCGCCGATCAGCCGCGCAGCGTAGACCATCAGGCCCTGGCGGTCAGCCTCCTCCTGCTCGTCCCGGGACGCCGCGGTGAGTGCATCCGCCAGCCGGTCAATGAGCAGCTCCGCCGTCGGCCACTGGCCGACGGCCCGCCGTGCGTCGGGAGTGACCTTGAGCACGTACCAGAATCTCGGATCGCCCCCGGTCGTGGTCTTCCTGAAGTCGACGTAGTCGGGGTCCAGTGCCTCCAGCGCGCGGGCGACTGCCGGTTCCTCCAGCCCGGTACGCGCGGCGATATCGCTCACAGTGACCATGTAGCTCTGCTCGAGCAGGGCCACGGTCGCCTCCAGCACGGGAAGGTCCCGATCCGCCCAGGTGTCTTGCACGGTACGGCTGCCTAACCGGGTCCGGCCGTGCAGGCATTGGGCAGGCTCGGCGCGGTCCCATGGATCGTCGTCTTCATTGTGGCCCGGGTGAAGCTTCCGGCGGGCAGGAGAGTAGTTTCCAGCCGTCAGGAGAGTAGCCGAGAATAGTGGCTGCCAGCAGGGTCGACTGGATGCTCGTGGCCCTAGGCAGGCCGCGCGTACATCTCTCCAGCCCAGCTAAGCTATGCCAACCCCTGACGGTTTGCTGACCGCGCACTGAGAGGAATCCCATGAGTTACGACACCGGAGTCGAGCAGACCCTCGTGCTGCTCAAGCCCGACGCCGTGGCCAGGGGCCTCGTCGGGCGCGTGCTGACCCGATTCGAGCAGGCGCTGCTCAAGATCGTCGCTGCCAAGATGGTCTGGATGGACGCGGACCTGGCCCGGCATCACTACTTCGATCTCGAGGACCGATTCGGCACAGCGGTCTACACCGCCATGGCCGAATTCATGGAGAGCGGGCCGGTCATCGCGCTGGTACTCGAGGGCGTGGAGGCGGTCGCCTGCACTCGCAAGATCGTCGGCTCGACCTACCCAGACCAGGCCGAGCCGGGCACCATCAGGGGCGACTTTGCCCATATGAGCAGGGCCTATGCCAACGAGCGCGGCATCGCGGTCGCCAACCTCGTGCACGCCTCGGGGAACGCGGAGGAAGCCCAGCGCGAAATCGAGGTCTGGTTCGCCAAGGACGAGATCTTCGAGTACCCGACGGCTGCGGAACGGTATCTCCGCTAGGCACGGGTTCTGTCGCGGCGCCCCGTCAGCTCCGCAGCCACCGCCGGGCGCTGCTAATCCCCGCTAGGTCGTCGACCCGTCTCGGGTTGCCCCGCTTGCTCCGGACCTGCCGCCGCGGCAGAGCCGCCCGGCGCCAGCCAGCGCTCCACCCAGCTGAACTGCTCGGCGAGCACATGCAGCACGGACTCCCGTGCGACATACCCGTGGCTCTCGTGCGGCAGGAGAACCAGCCTGGCGGTCCCGCCAGTGCCCTGGATTGCCTGGAACAGCCGCTCAGACTGGATCGGGAACGTGCCGGAGTTGGCATCTTCCGCGCCGTGGATGAGCAGCAGCGGCGCGGTGATCTGGTCGGCATACCGGAACGGCGACACCCGGTCGTAGACCTTCGTCGCCTCCCAGAAGCTGCGCCGCTCGGTCTGGAATCCGTACGGGGTGAGGCTGCGGTTATAGGCACCGCTGCGCGCCATGCCGGCCGCGAACAGGTCGGTGTGCGCCAGCAGGTTCGCCGTCATAAACGCCCCGTAGCTGTGACCGCCGACTGCGACCCGCTGCGGGTCGGCGATCCCCATCTCCACCAGCGCGCCGACGTGCGCCGCGGCCGCAGCCGCGATCTGCTCGACATACGTGTCGTTCATGGTCTCCGGGTCGCCGATCACTGGCATCGTGGCGTTCTGCAGCACCGCGCAGCCGCGCAGCACGAACCAGATCGGATCGGAAGCGGTCAGCCGCGTGAACCGCTCGCTCGTTCCGCGGACCTGCCCCGCGGTTGCGGCGTCCCCGTAATCCAGCGGATAAGCCCAGATGACAAGCGGCAGCCTGCCGCCTGTTTCCGGCTCGTAGCCGGGTGGCAGGTGCAGCATCCCGGTCAGCTGCACGCCGTCACCGCGGTCGTACCGCAGCAGCCGCTTCGCCATCCCGGTGAGGTGGGGGTGCGGGTCCGGCCACCAGGTGAGCTGGCGTCTCGTGCCGCCGTCCAGGCCAGCGACCAGGAGGTTCGGCGGCTCGCTCCGGCTTTCGTGCCAGATGAGCACCGACTCCCTGTCCGTGCCGACGAAGCCCAGCACCTGCTCGTACCCGTCGGCCGGGCTGCGGAAGAGCCGTTTGGTGGTCAGGTCGGCGAGGTCGAACCGGTCAAGGAAGGGGCGGTCTCCGTCCGGGCTCGCGCCATCCCCGCGCAGGTAGATCTGGCTGCCGTCCTGCAGCACCGTGCGGGT
>JASHSO010000478.1 GCA_030038715.1 Streptosporangiaceae bacterium | reverse complement strand
AGCGCGGTCTTGCCGTCCGACCACCGGTACCACAGCAGCGAAGATTCGGCGTACTTGGTTGGCACCTTCTCGCGCCTGGCCGGGTCGGTCAGTTCGGTATAAGCAAGCGGTCCTCGGTCGGCGATCTCGCGTTCGACCGCGCGAAGGTACCCAGGCCGTTCTGCCTCGATCCGCGTCTGAAAAGCGAGCCAGTGCTTGCTGGCCGCGTGCCCGGCCATCCGCCAGCGCAAAGCCGGGTGCAGCTCTACCGGAAGCAATGAAGTCGCGTGACCCCAGTACTCGAAGACAGCGCGGTCCTGGTACGCCAGCCGGTCCACGATACGCAGGTCATACGGGCCAAGACGGGAGTAGAACGGCAGGTAGTGAGAGCGCACGAGCACGTTCACCGCATCGATCTGCACCGCGCCAAGATCGGCTGCCAGTCGGCTTATGTCGTCGTCCGTCGGTCCGCCGGAGCGGCGTGGCCGCCCGAAGCGCTGCGCGGCTAGCGCAATACTACGGGCCTCGGCGTTCGAGAGTTCGAAGTCAGATGTCATCCCGAGACTCAGTTACGCGGACGGCTGGACCGACCCTAGACGACGCGCACCGGAAGACTCTGGAAGCCACGCAGCACCAGGCTCTCCTTGCGCACCGGTTCCCCGGCCGCCGACAAGCCGGGGAAGCGGGTCAGCAACCGCCGGAATGCCACCGCCGCCTCCAGCCTGGCCAGCGCCGAGCCCAGGCAGAAGTGCGCTCCGCCCCCGAAGCTCAGGGGTCCGGCGCCGGACCGCGTCGCGTCGAACCGGCCCGGGTCGGCGAACCGCCGCGGGTCCCTGTTTCCCGCCCCGAGCATCGTGATTACCTCGTCGGCCGGCGTCACCGGAACGCCGCCCAACTCGGCCGTGTCGGCGCGCCGACGCGAAGTGAACTGCACTGGAGAGTCAAACCGCAGCACCTCCTCGATGAACGCGGCGACCGGCACCGACCCGTCCCGGACGGCGTCGCCGACCCGCGGCTGAGTCAGGGCGACGCGCAGGCCGTTGCCGAGCAGGTTCGCCGTGGTCTCGAACCCGGCGACCAGCAGCAGAATCAGGTTCTCCAGCAGCTCGCTGTCGCTGAGCCTGCCGTCGCGGCTGTCGCTGATGTTCACCAGGGCGCTCATCAGGTCGTCGCTGGGCTCGCTGCGACGCCGGGCTGCCAGGTCGGCGAAGTACTCCGCGAGCTCGAGCGTCGCCGCGTCGGCATCGGTTAGCTGCTGCTCGGTCATGAAGGGTTCCAGTGTGGCGACAAGCGCGGTCGCCAGCGGCCGGAACCGCTCTCTGTCCCGCTCGGGAATCCCGATCAGCTCGCAGATCACCGTGACAGGCAGCAGGAACGCGAAGTCATGCATGAACTCGACCGGGCTGCCGTCGGCGCCGCGCTCGGCCATCGCATCGAGCAGTCCGTCGGTCATCGCCGCCACCGCCGGCTCCAGGGTGGCTACTCGCCGCGCCGTGAAGACCTTGGCGACCAGGCTTCGGATCCGCCCGTGATCGGGCGGGTTCAGGTTGAGCAGAGACTCCGCACTCAACGAACTATGGTCCCGCCAGCCCGGGCGGACCTCGTCGAACCGCGCCGCATCGGGCACCCGGTACGCCGCATCACGCAACACCGCGCCGATCTCCTCGTAGCCGACGACAAGCACCGCGTCGTCCGCGGCGAGCACCGGGCCGAGATCGTGCAGCGCGGCATAGAGCGGGTAGGGATCCGCCAGGCCATCGGGCGTCAGCAGTGCGGCGAAGATCTCGGTCGCATCCATCGCGCGGTCATGCTAGCGCGCGTCGCCGCATATGCACCAGGAAGGGGAACGAGCTAGCGCGGCTAGCTCACGCTCGTCACGAGGCAGCACTGAGGGCTTATCAGCGGCCAGCGATAAGCTGGCCCGACCATGAGTGGCGAAACTGAACTCATCGTGCAGGTGCGGCGTGACGGGGCCGTCGACCGCAACCTGCGCGCAGACCCGCCGCCGAGCTTGCGGTCGGGCCGGATCGCTGTTGACCGCATCGACGAGCCCGGCGGTCAGCTCGGCCCGCCGGAGGCCGGCGAGATCGTGATGTCCGTGCTCTCGCCTGAGGCACTGGTCCGCGAGCGGCAAGAGGTACGCGAAATCCTCCGCCGAGCGGACTCCGGTGCCGAGCCGCTGGTGATCCTGGTCGAGGCCGCGGAGGAGTTGCGGGAAGACGAACTGGCCGCGGTGCTTGAGGCGGCCGAGCGCGCCCGTCGCCCGGTCATTTTGCGCGTGCTGGCCGACGCCTGAGTGCGGGCCAGCCTTGCCCGGGCCCGCCCACGCTAGCCCCGCCCGGCACGCCACCACCGCAGCGTCCGCCAGATCCCGCCCCGCACCGCACTGCGGCAGCGCCGACGTGCCTTGCTCGGAGCCTGCAGACACGGCAGCATCGAGGCGGGAGGAAGCATGGCTGGCCAGCTCAGCTACTACGACATCCTGGATGTCTTACCTGGCGCTTCGGCCGACGACGTCCAGCGGGGCTTCGACGTGAAGGCCAGCGTTATCGCGCCACACCTGATCTCCGGTGCACCGTCGAAGGTCGTTGCCGCCGCCGCGCGGGCGCGGGCTGCGCTGGAGGCTGCGCAGCGTACGCTCAGCGATCCTGACAGCCGCGAGCGCTACGACGCGCAGCTCGGCATGCGGGAGACGGGCGGCGGACTGGTGCAGCAGCCTCAGCTGCCGTCGGAAGGCATGTGGGCGTGGGATCCCAGCTGGAATGCCCGCTATGGCGGGGACGCAGGCGCCATAGTCGAAGGGCTCGGCGCGGTCGCGGACTGGCTCGCGCCCCATCCAGCAAACAAGCGGCACGCCACTGTGCCCGACGTCCGCGGCTT
>JASHSO010000044.1 GCA_030038715.1 Streptosporangiaceae bacterium | reverse complement strand
GGCGGCATGTGGCTGACCGCCGAATCCGCCAATGACCTGCTAGTCAGCAGGGCCGACCTGGCAGCGGCCGGAGGCACTCTGGGCGCGGGCGTTGTCCTCGTGCTCGGGCAGGACAGCTGCCCGCTTGGCGAGCTGGCCCGCGCTGCCGGTTATCTGGCCGTGCACTCCTCCGGCCAGTGCGGCTCGTGCAAGCTCGGACTGCCGGCCATTGCCAGGTCGCTGGCCGCCATGGCGTCGGGCGCTGGCGGCGCCGACGAGGTCGGGACGGTCCGGCGAGCCTCTGCCGGAGCCCGTGGCAGGGCCGCGCGCCATCACTCGGGCTGCACAGCAAAGTTCGTCACATCCGCGCTCGACGTATTCGCCGACGACGTGGCCGAGCACCTGTTCCGTGGCGGCTGCGGCAGGGCAGTCCGCGGCGTCCTGCCCATCTCGCGGGCACGCGCTGAGACCCGGCTGACGGTGGACCGGCCAAGGAGCATCGCGCGGGCCACCCCGGCCAGGCTGACGCCGGCGGCAAGGGTCGGCGGCCGGCCGAGGCCCGGCACGTCGACGGTCATCAAGCAGGCTCCGCCGCGGCCAGCCCTGACCAGGCGTGCGCGGCTGGAGGCTGACCTCGCGGGGGCAAAGACCTGGATCGCCGAGCTACGCGGCAGCTAGCAGATGACGAGTCGTCATCGCGCCGCGCGGGGCGCGGGCAGTACCGGCGGGTCGCGGAACGCCGGAGGGCCGTCAAGGTCCAGCGCGTCCAGCAGGTCCGCAGCACTGGCGTCCCGGCGAGTCAGCGCCGGCAGGCTCCACTTGCGCTCGATGAGGCGGAGTATCGCGGTGTGGTCGTAGTCCAATTCGGTCACGTAGTCGCGCTTGGCGTACGGTGACACGACCACCGCAGGCACCCGGAACCCGAGCCGGGTGTAGGTGTCCGGTCCGGCGTCCGCCGCCGTCAGCTTTTTGCCCAGTGCCGTCCGGCTGAGCAGCCGCAGCGCCGGGAAACGTTGGTACGGGCTCCGGCCAGGCACGTCGTCGGGCGCCGGCGCGGCCGGCGGAGCCACGTGGTCGTAGTATCCGCCGTGCTCGTCGTACAGCCAGATCAGCAGCGTCCGCGGCCAGCCCGGGCCGGCCATGACAGCGTTGATGACCTGCGCGGCGAACGCCTCGCCCACCGCGATGTCCTGCGGGTTCTCCTCCGAGCCGTGGCTGAAGTCGGGATCGACAATGCTCACGGCCGGCAGCGTCCCGGTCTGCGCGGCCCGCCAGAATTCGCTTACCGGCCGCAGGTGGCTAGCCGAGCGCCAGAACCCCAGCGGGTACAGGTCGGCCGTCACCTGCACCTTGCTCTCCAGCATCGTCAGGAACTGCGGGAAGATCCCGGCCAGCGCCCCTGCGATCAGCCTTAGCCACCGCAGCCCGCGCGCATGGGAGATCCGCCGCCACCTGGTCCGCACCGGAGACAGGTGGTGATAGTTGATCCAGCTGATGCCGTTGGCGCTCAGGTGATCGAAGATCGTCCCGGCCTCCGGGTAGTCAATCATGCCAAACGGCAGGTCGTCGATCAGGCCGTGGGCTGTGCCGGAGATCAGGAACCGCCGGTTGGGGAAGGTCGGGCCGAGGCAGGAACAGAACCAGCGGGTGGCCAGCGGGAACGTTCTGGCCAGCCCGTAGTAGAACGGCAGCTCGCGCTCGGTGAAGTAACGCATCGCCGCCCGGGCGTCCACGCCGGGCAGGGTCTGCTCGATGCTGCGCACGAAGCCGTCGCATGCTCCGCCGTGCCACTGGATGTGGCTGGCGTGCCAGGTCTGCGTCGGCACGCCGCTCTGCTGGGTGGTCGCATCGATCGTCCACAGCGGGACCGGAGTTCCGTCGGACGCCAGGTTCACCTCGGTGGGCTTGCCGTCCGCGCCCAGCTTTAAGCCGTCGCCCCGGTCCGCCAGGATGCCAAGATAGTTGTCGTAGGAGTGGTTCTCCATCATCAAGATCACGATGTGCGCAATCTGCGGCAGCGTATCGGTACCCGGCGGCGGCTGACCGGCCGGGCGAGCAGCCTGTCGCGCGCCGGCCGCGGCGATCCGGCGCTTCGCGGCCGCTGCCTCAAGTCGCCTCAGCATGCGGCCAGCTTTGCATGCCCGCAGATCGCTGACTACGGCACCACGACAGTGCCAGTGGCCGTGACGGCCACCAGCGGCTCGCCCAGGACTGCCGCGGCCGACGGGCCACGCTCAGGCTGGGCCCGGCACACCACTCTCGCCTGGAACGCGATCTCGCGGCTGCGGGTGCCGACCCGCGTGATCGTGCCCGTCGCCTCGACGACGTCTCCAGCCCGCACGGCCGCCCGGAACTGCACGTCGGAGTAGCTGGCGAACAGCCCCTCGTCGCCGTCGGCGCGGATGCACGCCTCGGTCGCCACGTCCCCAAACAGGCCCAGCACGTAAGCTCCGTCCACCAGGTCACCGCCGTAGTGAGCATGGCTGCGGGGCACGTATCGCCGGTGCGTGACGGTCAGGCCGAGACGGGGATCGTCGGCCATCTCACGGCTCACCGGTCGTCTCGCGCGTTCCCGCGGGAACGCGGCTGGAGCCGGAGGCGTCGCTCGCAAGCACGTGGGCCAGGTAACTGGCCACCTCGCCGGGCGTGGTGCCGCGGCCGAACACCTTGTCGACCCCGAGGCTGGCCGCCATCGACGGGTCGAACCGCGGCCCGCCCACCACGAGCACCGGCCGGGGCGGGCCCGCCGCATCGAACGCTGCCGCCACCTTCCTGGCGCCATCAATGTGCGCGTCTCGCTGCGTCACG
>JASHSO010000477.1 GCA_030038715.1 Streptosporangiaceae bacterium | reverse complement strand
GAGCTGAACGCCTTCTCCAGCGGCACCTGCTGGTCCAGCATCATGGCGAGCAGCAATGCGAGCGGGCTTCGCGACAGCAGGTCGTTGGCTTGCGGCTCGATCGGCAGCGATAGCGTCATGGCTGCATCATCCAACATGTGCCGGTCGGTGCGGAAACTAGCTGGCTAGCCCGCCCGTTGCTGGAGTGAAAGCGTGATCGGTTGCGCTAAGTTGGGAACGAGGTTCCCCGGAAGGAGTCCGATATGACGCCCCACATGAGGTACGGCATCATCGGTGTCATTATCGGGCTAATCCTGCTCATCTTCGCCCCTTGGTGGCTCGCCATCGCGGTCATAATCATCGCGATCGGTGTCCCGATCGTCGCCTACCGGATGCTCTCGCCGGAGCAGCGCCGTCGGCTGCGTGAGCAGCGGCGCCGTCGGCAGCTTGGCGGATGACAGCCCCGGTCACTACGGCGCGCCTGGCCGCCAGAAGTCCGGGAAGTCTCGCGGTGCCTCCGGCCCGACGTAGCGGGCCAGCGGACGGAATATCCGGTTGCCCTGGATTTGCTCGAGCACGTTGGCCAGCCAGCCGATTACCCGGCTGCAAGCGAACGTGGCGCTGAACTGCTCGCGCGGCAGGTGGGCCGCCTCGAGTACGACACCCGCGTAGAACTCGACGTTCGCATAAAGCTCGCGACCTGGCTTGAGTTCGGCCAAGAGCGCCACTGCGGTCTTCTCTACCTGTTCGGCGAACCCGACGCGCTCGCTATGCAGTTCCCTCGCCACCTCGTGTAGCAGCTCCGACCGCGGGTCCACGGTCTTGTAGATGCGGTGACCGAAGCCCATGAGCTTCTCGCCTTGCTCGATGGCCTGCCGCAGCCACGGCTCGGCATTGTCCGGGGTCCCGATGGCATCGAGCATGTCGAACACGCGGGCAGGCGCACCGCCGTGGAACGGGCCCGAGAGCGCCCCGAGCGCGCCGGTCACAGCTGAGCCGAGGTCTGCCCCCGACGAGGCGATGACGCGCGCGGCAAATGTCGAGTTGTTGAACCCGTGGTCGATGGTCAGCGTCAGGTAGCGTTCCACCGCAGACCGGCTCGGCTCGTCCGGCTCCTGGCCGGTGATCATATAGAGGTAGTTGTCGCAGTGACCGAGGTCCGCGCGCGGCTGGACCGGCTTCTCGCCGCTGGCCAGCCGGAAGAGCTGTGCCGCCAGGGTGGGCATGACGGCGACGAGCCTGATCGCCTGCTCGGTGGTTTCGTCCTCGCTCTGGTCTGTCCACGGCTTGCAGCCAATGGCCTGGGCTGTCAGGGAGAGTGCGCTGCGCAGGGACTGCAGCGACCCGGGCTCGCTGAGCCTGGCGATGGCTGGCAGCAGGGCGGTGACGTTGTCGGGCAGCCGCCGCATGGCAGCGGTCTGCCGGGCGAACGCTGCGCGCTGCTCGACCGTGGGCAGCTCTCCGCAGAGCATCAGATGCCAGGCATCCTCGACACGCGCTCGCCGCGCGATGTCGACGGCGTTGTAGCCGCGGTAGTGGTAAAACCCCTGGCGGCCGAGTACGTCGGAGAGCCGCGTGCGGGCGACTGCCACGTCGGCCAGCCCGGCCGCCGCTTCGAATGGCGGCGTGCCCGGGCCGGAGCCCGTGCCGGTAGCGGCGTGATTCGCGGGAGCGTTCATGGGCTCACCTTCTGCCGGTGCGTAGTCTGACCTATTATTGATCGCTGTTGCATCTGTGCGTCAATATTGATTACTAATCAATGTAAGCCGCGCAGGCGCGGGCCGGCGGAAGGAGGGCGGGTGACCGAGTGGATCGGTGCGGCCGAGGCCGCTGACCGGCTCGGGATCAAGCAGGCAAGCCTGTACGCCTACGTCAGCCGCGGTGTGCTCACCAGACGGCGCGAGGCCGATGGCAGGACCAGCATGTTCGATGCTGAGGAGGTAGCCGAGCTGGCGCGGCGGGGCAGGCCGCGGCGGACAGCCGGACCAGCGGAGCTTGTCATCGAGACGTCCGTGACGGAGATCACCGACAGCAGCCTGCGCTACCGCGGACTGGACGTCACCAACCTGGCACTGGAGCGGAGTTTCGAGGACGTGGCCGAGATGCTGTGGAGCGGGTCACTGCCGGACAGGCCAACTCAGCAGAAACGCCCGTCCTTTGCGAGCCCGGCCGGCGACAGTGCGGTGCCCTGGGCCGCGACACCGGATGCTCTCGCTGCAGCAGCCCTGGCGCAGGCGGCACTGCCCGCGGCAACCTTGCCGCTGGAGCGGCTTCAGGTCATCGTCCCGGTCCTGGCGGCTACAGACCAGTTCAGGCTGCACCTCGACGCCGCGGCGGTGATAGCCGCCGGCAAGTCGCTGATCGCCGGAATGGCAGCGGCACTGCCCGATGCCGGCGGCGGCGAGCCTGGCGGGGGGTCCGTGGCGGCCCGGCTCGCTGCCCGGCTGTGCACGGCTCCGGCACCACCGGGCCTGACCTTCGTGGTCGATGCGGCCCTGGTCCTGCTAGCTGATCATGAGCTAGCGGCCTCGACGCTCGCGGCCCGGGTGGCGGCCTCGATGCGGGCCGACCCGTACGCCGTGGTCGCTACCGGCCTCGGCGCCATGGGCGGTGCCCTGCACGGCGGCGCGGAGCTCGGCGCGGAGCTGATGCTGGGATCGGCGACCTCTCCCGCGGACGCCCCGCGGGTCGTGGGCGACCTGCTGCGCAGAGGAGAGCGGCTGCCAGGATTCGGCCACTTCGTGTACACCGACGGAGATCCGCGGGCGAATCTGCTGCTGGGGCTCGTTGCCGAATTCGCCGGCGGGTCAGCGCAGCTGGCCATCGCCTCGGCCATCGCGGGCGAGGCCCGCCGACGGGGGCTGCCTGAGCCCAATATCGAGTTCGCGCTTGCCGTCCTCGCCGTGGCGGGCGGGATGGTCCGGGGCGCCGGCGAGGCGATATTCGCGATCGCCCGTACCGCCGGCTGGCTTGCCCATGCGCTCGAGGAATACGAGCGTCAGGTGCCAATCCGTCCTCGCGCCGTCTACACGGGCCCCACCGTGGCGAGCTGACGACCGAACTGACGACCGGGCTGGCGGCTAGCGTTGTGGTGCTGCCGGGTGGGCGGTGGACGCTGTGCCGGGGCGATGGCCGTAGGCTTCCTAGCCAGGCAATGAGGCCGGAGTGTGACAGATGATCGAGATCGTCGCCATCGACACGCCATCGCTCGGCGACCGCGGGTATATCGCGACCGACGGCACCGTCGCTCTCGTGGTCGATGCTCAGCGGGACTTCGACAGGTTCCTTGCCGCAGCCGAGCAGCGCGACGTGACCATTACCCACGTACTCGAGACGCACATACACAACGACTACGTCACCGGCGGCCTCGCGCTGGCTTCCGCGGTCGGCGCCGAGTACCTGGTCAACGCCGCTGACGCCGTCTCGTTCCGCCGGACGCCGGTGACAGACGGCGACGTGGTTTCGGTCGGCCGCATGACCGTCCGGGTCATCGAAACGCCGGGGCACACCTTCACGCACCTGTCGTACGCGCTGAGTGACGCCGGCCAGGTGGTTGCCGCATTCACCGGCGGTTCCCTGCTGAACGGGTCGACCGGGCGCACTGACCTGCTCGGGTCGGAACACACGGCCGAGCTCGCCCGGGCCCAGTTCGGCTCTGCGCGCCGCCTGGCCAGCGAGCTGCCGGACGCCGCTGCCGTCTGCGCCACTCACGGTTTCGGCAGCTTCTGCTCGGCCACGCCGACCGGCGGCAGCTCATCCACCCTCGCCGACGAGAAGCGGGTCAACCCCGCATTGACCAGCAGTGCGGACGACTATGTGGCGGCCCTGCTAGCGGGGCTCGACGCCTACCCCGCGTATTACGCGCACATGGCCCCGATGAACCTGGCCGGGCCAGCCGCTCCAGACTTGTCGCCGCCGCGCCCGGCGGATCCCGCCGCCCTGCGACGTCGGATCGAGGACGGCGAATGGGTGGTTGACCTGCGCGACCGTCGGCTGTTCGCGGCCGGGCACCTAGGCGGCACGCTGAACTTCGAGCTCGGCAACAACCTGGCGACCTACCTTGGCTGGCTGATCCCATGGGGCACGCCGCTGACCCTCATCGGCAGCAGCGCCGAAGACGTCACGGCTGCGCAGCGAGAGCTCTGTCGTATCGGCATCGAGGTCGATGCCGCGGCCGCGGGGCCGCCTGACGCATGGGCGGCGGGGGAGCTCCTGTCCCGGTTCCCGATGGCCGACTTCGCGACCCTGGCCGGGCGACTGAACGGTGGCTCGCTCGCGGTGCTTGACGTACGCCGCCGGTCCGAGTGGAACGCCGGACACATCGATGGCGCTATCCACATCCCGCTGCACGAACTGGCCGCGCGGCTGGGCGACCTCCCGGACGGCGACATCTGGGTGCACTGCCAGGCCGGCTACCGGGCGGCGGTCGCCGCGTCACTGCTAGCCGCGCGCGGACGGGCGGTGACAGCGGTCAACGACGACTTCAATGCTGCCGCCCAGTCGGGGCTTGTGGTGCGGCGCGATCGTTACTTATTAAGCCGCACCAGCTAGGGAATCAGATCGGCCGGCGGCGCATTATCCCCAGCAAAGCCACGGGTC
>JASHSO010000043.1 GCA_030038715.1 Streptosporangiaceae bacterium | reverse complement strand
AAGGCCGTCAGGGTCGACGTCGAGATACAGGCCGAGCGCAATCCGCGGCAGGCGGGCCGCAAGGAGCGGGTCGAGCTGACGGTCAGCTCGCGCGGGCCCGCCATCCGCGCCGAGGCGGCCGCCGAGGACCGGTACGCGGCACTGGACATCGCGATCGCCAAGCTGGAGTCGCGGCTGCGGCGCGCGTGCGACCGGCGCAAGGCCCGCCGCGGGGCGCACGGGGGTGTCCGGCTAGTCGACCTGCCGGAAGTGGGCCTCGCGGCCGATTCCGAGCTGTCCGGTCCGGCCGACCTGGCGGCCAGCAACGGTTCGGCCGCCGAGCGGCGGGTCCGTGCTGACGCCGATCAGATGGTCCGCGTCGACATGCAGGGCGACGGGCCTCTGGTGGTCAGAGAGAAATTCCACTCGGCAGTACCCATGAGCATCGACCAGGCCCTCTTCGAGATGGAACTGGTCGGGCACGATTTCTTCCTGTTCGCCGACGCCGGCACGGGCATGCCGAGCGTGGTTTACCGGCGGCGCGGCTACCAGTACGGGGTGATCAGGCTGGTCCAGAAGTCGGCCAAGCCGATCTCAACTGTCGCCCAGGTCAGTGAGGGAGCCGAAGCGGGCGCACGCTAGCTCGCCACGCCGGCCGGGACGGCGCTTGCAAGCCGCGCCGAGGTCGGCGAGAGTTCTGGCACGGGCATCGCGGGATCACGTTCGGGCGGGCCGGTGCGGACTCGCTGGCTCGGTTGCCGAGAGAGGACGGATCATGGGCCGGAACGCCGGGGTCAGCCCACGGTCACCCGACGCCGAGGAAGCTGCCGGCCCGGCCGGGCAGAAGGTCCCTGATCCTATCCGCGCGCTGATCGTCGACGATCACGCTCTGTTCCGCCGTGGCCTGGAGATGGTTCTCGACGCTGAGGCCGACATCGAGCTCGTCGGCGAGGCCAGCGACGGCGAGGAGGCGGTAGGCAAGGCGGGCGAGTCGCTGCCCGACGTGGTGCTGATGGACATCCGGATGCCGCGTACCAGCGGAATCGAGGCGTGCCGGGCGCTGAAGGCCGTGGCACCGAGCGCCAAGATCGTCATGCTGACGATCAGCGACGAGGAAGATGACCTGTTCGAGGCCATCAGGGCGGGCGCTAGCGGCTACCTGCTCAAGGACATCCCGCTGGACGAGGTGGCCGAGGCCGTGCGGGCTGTGTACGGCGGCCAGTCGCTCATCAACCCATCGATGGCTGGCAAGCTGCTGACCGAGTTCGCCACGCTTGCCCGGCGGGAGGAGGAAACGCCGCGCCAGGTTCCTGCGCCGCGGCTGACCGAGCGGGAGATCCAGGTGCTGCGCTTGGTTGCCAGGGGGATGAACAACCGGGACATCGCCAAGGAGCTGTTCATCTCCGAGAACACGGTGAAGAACCACGTCCGCAACATCCTGGAGAAGCTCCAGATCCATTCCAGGATGGAGGCCGTGATGGTGGCGGTCAGGGAGAAGCTGATCGAGTTCGGCTGAGACCTGACGTGGCCGCGCCGGCGCCGCCTACTTGTCAGGTAGCGCCTGACGCCGTAAGGTACTGCCTGACAAGCTGAATCGACGGAGGCGTGTCATGGCCGCGACCGAAATGCCGGAACTGCGAACCGAGGTAGCGTGCACGTTCTGCTTGAAGCCAGCATCCGACGTTGAGACAGTGGTCGCCGGGGCCGGTGTGTACATCTGCAACGAGTGCGTGGCGCTGTGCGCGGAGTTGATCGCCACCAAGCCCGCGGCGGGCGGCATGCCAAGCCTGCCGTGGGAAGAACGGATCAGCGACGACGAGCTGCTCGCGCTGCTGCCCAGGGTGGCCGCCACGGGAGCCCAGGTGGACCGGAGGCTGACGCTCGCGGTTCGCCAGGCCCGGCTTCGCGGCATCACCTGGACCAGGATCGGGGGAGCGCTCGGGGTGACTCGCCAGTCGGCCTGGGAGCGGTTCTCCGGCGAGGACTGACTGCTCGGGTGCCGCGGGCAGCAAGCGCTGCCTGCGGCCCTGCATCCAGTGCCGTCTGCGGCCCTGGCTCCAGTGCTGTCTGCTCAGGTGCCGCGGGCAGCAAGCGCTGCCTGCAGCCGCGGCTCCAGCGCGGGCGGCTCGACCTGCTGCAGTTTGACGCTGTCGCAGCCGACCCAGGTCGCGGCCTCAGCCAGAGCCCGCGCCATCGGCTCGGCAGCAGCCGGCCTGTCCAGGGTGAGCTTGCGCGCGATAAGAGTGGCTCCGCTCCTGGCCGGATCCACCCTGCCGACCAGCCGCCCGCCAGCCAGCAGCGGCATCGTGAAGTAGCCGTGGACGCGCTTGTCCCGCGGCAAGTAGGCCTCCAGGCTGTGCTCGAAGCCAAACAGCCGCAATGTGCGCTTGCGGTCCCAGATGAGGGAGTCGAACGGCGACAGCAGCGTGGTGCGATGGCGGCCACGGCTGGCGCCAGCCGAGTGCAGGATGTCCGGATCGGCCCAGCCGCGGATCGCCCGCCGACCACGATTGGCGCCGATCTCCACTGGCACCAGCCCGGCAGCGGCGGCCGCGCCGGCGGCAGTGAGCATTCGGCCGTCGGCTCGCACTCCCGCGGCGTTGTGTCGCACCCGCTGATAATCCGCCAGGTCCGCCTGTGTCACGACGCCCAGCGCTCGCGCCGCAAGGGCTGCCAGCCTGGTCACGCAGTCGGAGTCGCTCGGGTCCATGGCAAGGAGCTCGGCCGGGAGCACTCGCTCGGGCAGGTCGTAGACGCGGCGCCAGCCGTTGCGCCGGACGCAGCTGACCTCGCCGGTATCGAGCAGCCACTCCACCGCGATTTTCGTGTCTGACCAGTCCCACCAGGCGCCGCCGTTCTTGGCGCCGCCGAGTTCGGTGGCCGTCAGCGGCCCTTCCGCTCGCAGCCGCGCGAGCACTTTGGCGCAGACCTCCGGGTGGCTCTGGTGCCAGCGCAGTCCGCGTGCCCGGAATGCCCGACGGCGGAAGGCGTAGTACGGCCACTCCTCGAGCGGCAACAGGCAGGCAGCATGCGACCAGTACTCGAACGCCCTGGGTGCCGTCGGGTGCCAGTAAGCCCGCTCGACCCGTTCTCTTCCGATGGGGCCGAGGCGGGCATATGCGACCAGCTCATGTGATCTGGCCAGCACGCTGATCGTGTCGAGTTGGACTGCGCCGAGGCGCCTGAGCAGCCCCGGCACTCCGCCGCGGCGGCCGTCGGCACCGACGAGCCCTTGGGCGCGCAGCGTCATCCGGCGCGCTTCATCCTGACTGATCGAGACGTCGGGCGGGGGAAGACTCCGGTCGGCCACGCCAGGAGGCTATCGCGGCCCACCGACGGTCAGCGCGACTCGCGCACCTGCTCAGTACCAGTCGTCGAATATGCCGGTGCTCAGCCCTAGCAGAGTGCCGACCGCGGCGACGCCGATCGCTGTCCAGAACAGCCACCAGGTCGGGCCGAAGACGAGGGCGAGCCCGCCGGCCAGGAATGCGGCCATGATCAGCGACACGGCGACCCAGGAGACCGGCCGGCCGTGGTAGGAGGGGAAGGAGACGGGCGTGCCCGGGACTTGCGAGACAAACGGGGCCGACTCGTTGTCGGCGCCGGCCCGCTGCATGGCTCCAACACCTTGCTGCGCGGCGCCAGCACCCGACTGCCGGGCGCTGACACCAGCCGCCTCCACGTGCTCCGCCATGCGCGCTAGCTCCTCTCGGACCGGCCGTGACCGCCCCGGCCGCCTACCATCGCCCTCCGGCCGGGCCGCCCTTGCCGCTGGACGAGTACCTTAGTGCCTCGGGGCGCACCTAACATTGTGGTCAAGGGCCTGTTGGCCTGCACACTGGGGGGCCCGAAGACGACGCCTGTCGGCAAGTCGGTGCCCGCATGGACTCGGCTTGGCTTGCCATGTCGCCTACGATGACGATGAGGCTTTTGGCTGTCTGCCGCCACGCCCGCGGCGGCCTGCTGCTCCGCGAGCGGCCAGCAGACATGCTAACCAACAGGCTCTGCCGACAGTGGCCAGCCAGATACCTAGCTAGACGATCCGCAGGGAGCGCGACGACAAAGTGCCAGTCATCATCGATAGCATCCTTCGCGCTGGCGAAGGCAAGACGCTGCGCAAGCTCAAGGCGGTTGTCGGCCAGGTCAACTCCATCGAAGAGCACATTGCCTCGCTCACCGACGCCGAGCTGAGGGCGATGACCGGAGAGCTGCGGCAGCGGTACGCCGACGGCGAGACCCTCGACCAGCTGCTGCCCGAGGCCTTCGCCGCAGTGCGCGAGGCGGCCAGCCGGACGCTCGGCCAGCGCCCGTTCGACGTCCAGCTGATGGGCGGCGCGGCGATGCACCTCGGAAACATCGCCGAGATGAAGACAGGTGAAGGCAAGACACTAGCCGCAGTAGCGCCGGCCTACCTGAACGCGCTGACCGGGCGCGGTGTGCACGTGGTCACCGTCAACGACTACCTGGCCAAGCGCGACAGCGAGTGGATGGGCCGCGTGCACAGGTTCCTCGGCCTGAACGTGGGCGTGATCCTGGCCAACATGGAGCCCGACGACCGCAGGAAGGCCTACGCGGCCGACGTGACTTACGGCACGAACAACGAGTTCGGCTTCGACTACCTCAGGGACAACATGGCCTGGACCCTCGAGGAGTGCGTCCAGCGCGGTCACTATTTCGGCATCGTCGACGAGGTGGACTCGATCCTGATCGACGAGGCGCGGACGCCGCTGATCATCAGCGGTCCAGTGGACCAGAACAGCATGTGGTACCAGGAGTTCGCCAAGATCGCGCCTCGGTTGCGGCGTGGCGAGGACGGTCAGGGCGACTACGAGGTCGATGAGAAGAAGCGGACCGTTGGCATCCTCGAATCCGGCGTCGAGAAGGTCGAGGACTGGCTCGGCATCAACAACCTGTACGAGAGCGTCAACACGCCGCTGATCAGCTTCCTGAACAACGCCATCAAGGCCAAGGAGCTGTACACCAAGGACAAGGACTACGTCGTGATGAACGGCGAGGTCCTGATCGTGGACGAGTTCACCGGCCGCATCCTGCACGGTCGGCGCTGGAGCGAGGGCATGCACCAGGCCGTCGAGGCCAAGGAAGGCGTGGTTATCAAGGACGAGAACCAGACGCTGGCGACGATCACGCTGCAGAACTACTTCCGGCTCTACGAGAAGTTGGCCGGAATGACTGGTACGGCACTGACCGAGGCGAACGAGTTCCACCAGACTTACAAGCTCGGCGTCGTACCCATCCCGACGAACATGCCCATGATCAGGGCGGACCGCTCTGACCTGGTCTACCAGACCGAGGAAGCCAAGTACGATGCGCTCGTTGACGACATCGTCGAGCGGCACGACGCGGGCCAGCCGGTGCTCGTCGGCACCACCAGCGTGGAGAAGTCCGAGCGGGTATCCAGGCTGCTCAAGCGCAAGGGCGTGCCGCACGAGGTGCTGA
>JASHSO010000476.1 GCA_030038715.1 Streptosporangiaceae bacterium | reverse complement strand
GCCGTCGAGCGGTGGGAGGATCAGGACGCAGTTCTAGCTGCGGAGCTCGCGGCCGACATGGCTGGCGAGACTCGTGAGGTGCCAGTCGCAACGGTCGCCGGCCAGGTAGCCGAGGCTCTGCCGCCCGGACCGAGCCTTGCCGGCTGGCTCGCGATGACGCCGCCGACCGCTCTGGACGACGGAGCGCTGCCGGGGGTCGCCGCCTCGTTCCGTCGGCTGGCGTCCTGGGCTCAGGCCGCGGAGCTGGCAGTCGTAGCTCAGATCGCGTCCAGGTCCGCAGCCGCGGACCCGGAGGCGGAGGTCGACGAGGTCGGCCGCCCGGCCGTTATCACCGAGGACGCGACGGGCCAGGTGTCTCTGGCGCTGGCGTTGTCGCGGTACGGCGCGCAGGCGTGGACCCACTTGGGCGTGCAACTGTCCTGGCGGCTGGCGGCGACGGGCGCCGCGCTGGCGGCGGGGAAGATCGACTTGTCGCGAGCGCGGCTCGTCGCCGAAACCACCGCGACGCTGCCCGACGAGGTTGCTCGCAGTGTAGAGGCACGGGTGCTGCCCCGGGCCGGAGAGCTGACCAACAGCCAGCTACGCGCGGTCTTGCGGCGGGCGGTGATCGCCGCTGACCCGGAGGGTGCGGAGCGGCGCCGGGCGGATGCTGAGCACAGGGCGAAGGTCAGCCTGTACCCCGATGACGAAGGCACCGCGACGCTGATCGGGCAGAACCTGCCCGGCGTGCGGGCCGCGGCGGCAATGTCGCGGCTCACGGCTCTAGCCAGGGCGCTTAAGAGCTCAGGCGCTGCCGGCGGGATGGACCTGCTGCGTGCTCAGGTGATGCTCGGCCTTCTGCTGGGGACTCTGCCATTCATACCCCCGCCCGCCGACGGCCCTCCCGATGCTCCGCCGAGTGACCCGCCGACGGAGGGTCCCGAGGACGGGCCGCTACCGGGTGACGACCTGTCAGAGACCGCACCCTGGCCCGGCGACTTGGACGCTCCGCCCGTCGAAGACGACAACGCACCAGCCGAGTCCGGGCCGACTCTGGACGACGACAGTGACGATGGGGACGCGCCGTGCCAAGGGCCAGCCCCGGCGTGGCCCGCGGTGCCGCCAAGCTTGCTGCCCGCACTTTCCTGTCGCGACCTGCCCCGGCTCATCCCCGCCGCTGCCAGGCCGGCCAACGAGTCGGGAGCACTGCGGCCGGTGCCGGGCTTGCTGGACCTGGCCGTGCCTTGGAGCACCCTAGCCGGGACCGCGGCCGGAGCCGGGCGCGTGGGCAGGCTAGGGCCCATTACTCCGGCAGAGTCCGCCGAGCTGGCCCGCTTGGCCAGCACGGATCCGGCTGCCCAGTGGCGAATGATCGTGTGCGACCAGGCCGGGCAGGCCATCGCGGTCACCAAGATCCCGCGCGTCCAGTCGCCGCCGGGTACCGGGCCACCGGACGGGCCCGGGCTGGTGGGCCGGGTCAGCCTGAGCATCGGCGTGGACGCCCTGAGCCGCCCGCCGCCGCCCGGTACCGGGCCACTAGCCGCGATTTTGCGCCGCGCGCTGCAGGCCGCGCGCTACGCCGCCGACGATGCATACGCCCACGCCCAGGCCGACGCCGACGCTGGTGGCTGCGCGCACACTCGGGCCTCGCCGGCCTACCGGCCCCCGCCGCGACTGCGCGAGTACGTCAGCGCGCGCGATGGCACCTGCCGGATGGCCACGTGTCGGCAGCCAGCCTGGCGCTCTGACCTGGACCACACCGTGCCGCACCACCGGGGCGGTCCGACATGTTCATGTAATTTGGGTGGGCATTGCCGCACCCACCATCAACTCAAGCAGCTTCCGCACTGGCGGGTGATCCAGCCCAAGCCGGGCACCTTCATCTGGACCACCCCTGCTGGACGCAGCTACCTCGTCACGCCCGACAGCTACGAGGTCTGAGACTGGTCTGTCGGCTTAGAGCGGCAAGTCTGCACATTAGCGCTTCCCGAGTGCACATGCCGATCAACCGCCGGGCACCGCGCAGAGACTCTCGTATAGTCAGCAGGTTGTGGCCATAGTCAGAGTCGGGCTCCACCCGTGAACGGTCAGCCCGGATGCCTGATGACGTCGGCCGTGCCCTTCCGCTCCGCCGCCAGAATCCCCGGCCCCGGCTCCTCACGCCCTGCGAGCATCTACGCAGCGATGTTCTCCACGGTTGGCCGGCCCTCAGAGTTCATCCGCCGGTGCAGCGGCACCCGCAGATCCCGCTCAGTTCGCAGCTGGCGATGGGTGGCGGCCTCCGCCGAGGACCTTCGTCTGGACCACCCCTGCTGGACGTAGCTGCGTGGTCACGCTCGATAAGGTCTGACACGGTTTAGTCGGGCCTGGGCTGCTCCGGACCACGGCGAGCTACGGGCGCCGTCGTCGGGGCGGAATATTCGCCGATCCACTCATCTTTCCAAGCGTGGTCAAACTGCTGATCATTGCAGCTCGGGTGGTACACAGCGATCAGCTCGCGGACGATTTGCTCGCGGTGCGGCCTGTTCCCGCCGGGCACTTCGTAAGTGCAGACGTATACCGCCCACTTGGACCCGGCACGGCGGATCCAGCACGGCGCCCTTGAGTGCTGGAACGGGAAACGCTCCGCCGAGAGATCATCGGAATGGCCAACGTAGATCACGGCGTACCGGTCGGGCTTGGCCTGCGGGTCGGGCTTGCAAGCGATCGCGTAGACGGCTGGCATGGTGGGCGGAGTCCACCCGGCAAGCAGGCGTGGGCCTTCGAACGGGTAACCCGCCAGCGAACCGAGTCGGATCACAGCAGGTCCTCCTCTTCCTCGCTTACGGCCTCGGTACGCACGATGGGCGCTGTTGGCAGCCCCGCCTTCTTGGCGGCCGTTAGGAACTGTTGTGTTGCGGCAGTGACTGCGTCCTCCCTCGAATCGGCCTCCACGATGAACTGCGCACCGTACTTGTGCGTCCCAATGCCCGTGGCAATCCCGTTGCTCGCGGCTATCACATCGGCGAGCTCGACGATTTCCTCGCGGGTCAGGACACTGTCGCCCTCGGCCTCGATGCCCACGCTCCACCTCACGGCAAATCGCCCCTCACCACTGCGAGCTGATGTGCGTGCCAGTCTCGCTGCCATTGCACATCACAGCGGGGGTCATCGAACAAGTCACCAGCCGCTAGCTGGTCCAGGTAGCGAGAGTCCGCCTCGATGCGGCAGCGGAACTCCGCGGCATCACCGACGTGACCGTGCCCAGGCACGACCCAGCGGACTCCAGATACCGCCGCGAGCCGGTCTAGGCCGGTCCGGTAGTCGCCCAGCGGATCAGGTTCGACCGTATCCAGAATCGGGATCTCGATGTCGGACAGCATGTCACCCGCGACCAGAACACCGGCATGCGGTATGAACAGAGCGCAGTGACCAGGCGCGTGGCCGTTATGGATGACCACCTGCACGACCGGTCCGGGCCACGGAACCTGCGTGGCGTTGGCCGGCAGCGCCACTACGTGCCCGAACAGGTCCAAGTCGTGCCCTGGCGCTGTCTTGGTCAGTTCCGCGAGCTGGCCGACTCGTTCGGTCTCGGCGATACGCACGGCGGCGGGCGCGGCGTATCTGGGCACATCACCCAGCTCGCGGCTCCATAGCACGTGATCCCAGTGCGGATGCGTTGCAAAGCCGACAGCGGGGCGCAGCCCGGCACCGCTCAGGTCGGCAGCCAGGGCGGACAGGTCTGCCACGGACACCGCGGGGTCGATCAGCAGACAGCCGCCATCCTCGCCGACCACCACGGTGCTCGTGCTTGTGAGCTGCTCGGCGGTAGCCACCAGGACACCAGGGGCAATCTCCCGAAAGCGCTCCATGGGCCTCCTAGCTAGGGCGGTGGGCGGTGTGTCAGCTCAGGGCTGCTGGCTGGGAACCTGTTAGCTCAGGGCCCGGTAGACAACGCATCAGCTCAAGGCTGGCAACAGCTCAGCGAGCTCTTCCAGGCTAGCCAAGTCGTGGCCGGACAGCAGCAAGTCAATGTGCGGTGCCGCCACCATCATGCCCACCGTGCTCGGCCGGAAGTGCGGGTCATCTCCCTTGTGCGGGTTCAGCCACACCAGCCGGTGGCACAGCCGGGACAGGCGCTCCATCGCGGCAGCCAGGACCTCGGGATCGCCGCGGTCCAGCCCGTCCGAGCAGATCACGACCACGGCGCCACGGCACAGTCCGTGCCGCCCCCAGCGTCGCACGAACGTGTCAAGCGACTGCCCGATCCTGGTGCCGCCGTCCCAGTCGACGACCGTCTGCGCGGCTTCCTCCAGGGCGGCGTCGGGTTGCCGCTTCTCAAGCGCTCGGGTAATCCGAGTGAGTCTCGTGCCGAAGCAGAACACCTCGACCCTGGCCGCAGCCTGTTTAGCCGAGTAGGCGAACTGGAGGAGGTGCCGGGAGTAGTCGGCCATCGATCCGGAGATGTCGAGGATCAGGATCAGGGGGCGCAGCCGGACCTTGCGCTGGCGGAAGTACAGCTCGGCGGGCTCGCCGTGCATGCGCATCGACTCCCTGATGACCTTGCGCAGGTCGGGAGTCCGGCCAGCGGACCCGGACCGCGTCCGGCGAGTGCGGCGGCGCGGCGGCGTCAGGGCGATCCGTGCCATGATCTTGCGCAGCGCTGCCAGCTCGTCGGGCGTGCACGCCGCGAACGACCGGTGCTTGAGCGCGTCCACTCCAGATGCCATCCAGCCGAGGGCAGCCTGCTCGTCTTCCTCGTCGTCGGCGCCAGGCGAGGTGGCCGGCATGGTTAGCGCAACTTCCACCTCTCCGGCCGCGCTGGCCCGTAGCCGCAACGCATCCCCAGGCGCGCCCTCGT
>JASHSO010000475.1 GCA_030038715.1 Streptosporangiaceae bacterium | reverse complement strand
CCGCCAGCACCGACATGACCTTGATGTCGAATTGCTGGCTGGCGGCGGCCGTCGCCATGGTGCCGGGCGGCATGTGCGGCCCGTAGACGAAATAGAGGATGAGGTCTGCTGCCAGCGCAACAGGCAGCCACATCAGGAAGATGCGCAGACCGTGGTTGGGCCCGCGAGAGTCCGCGTTCTGCGACTCAGCCGCGACGTGTGCAGCCATCAGTTCACCACATCCATGTTGCCGGTCATGAATCCGATCGTCTGCATCGGACCGCCAAATCCGTCGATGAAACCGCCGCCGCAGGGGATACGGCACTGCCAGAAGTACTGGCCCGGCGTGCGCGGCGAGTAGAAGCTGAATTGGTTCACGGTGTGCGGGCCAGACGTGCACGGCGACGTACCGCACAGGGTCGCGGTGAGCGGCGGTGAGCCAATAGGCACGTTCAGGCCGATGCCTGGCATCGAGAACGTGTGCGCGACATTGCAGCCCGACCACGAGTTGAGTACCGACATGGGCTTGCCGTCGATGACGCTCACGTCGCCGATTGTTCCGGTGATCTTGCCCCAGAACGGGTTGCGCAGCGGCGTGCAGCCGTCGTAGCCGAGGACCGTGACGTCAATCTTGCTGCCAGCCGGGACCGAGAACAGCGTGGTATGTACCCACTTGCCGGTCTTCGGGTCCTGGATGAAGTAGGACACCCAGTCCGGATGCGTGCTGACCGTGTTCTGCGGATCCTCCTGCAACATGACGTGAACCGTCGCGCCGGTGTCCGGGGCCACCCCTGAGCCGAAGGCGACCCTCGGCGGGCCGCCGAGGAGATAGTGAAGGATGACAAAGAGCGCAAGCGCCACCACGGCCAGGAAGGCCACTACGAGGGTAACGATGCGAAGGGGCAGCGACACCGCCTATCACCTCGCTTCTCGCCCGCCATCCCGACTACGTTTCCGGGCATGACGACGCGACTGTCTGAGCTAACAGTTCACAGTTAAGCACTTCTCTTGGGACGTGTCTGATCTTGGGGTCGCCACGGTGGTCAGTGCAAGCATCGGGTCGCTGAATGACGAAATTATCATCGTGCCGCTCGCCCCCGCCCACAGCGGATTCCCGGCACCTCGCGGCCCGTTGCGCATCGCGCAGCCGTCGGCCGAGGCTGAGACCGTATGCTCCTATCAGTGCTTTGACCTGGGCTAATACGGCGTCGATTGACCTGTCGCGGGCAGGCACGCAGGCACGAATGCCACGCCGGACAAGGGACACGCCCACTCGCCGTCACGCGGCGGAGCCAGGGCGCGGCCCGCGGCGTCGGCCGGGCACGCGGACGGCCCGACGGCAGCTGGGCCGAAGCTGACCGTCGGCCCGGACGCGCCGTGCTACCGGCTCGGGACACCCACATCAGCTGCAAGGTAGATCGGCCTGAGCTGAAAGGTGTATCCGCCCACGCTGTGCAATCGTTTGATATCGGACTGGTTAAGCACCGCCAACCACCTTGACCTGACGGCCTGCGAGGAGTAGTCCTCTGCTGAGGAGCCATCGGAACTGCGGAATTCCCCACGGACTTGCCCACCGATGGTCATAAAATTCGTGCTATGAGCGTATTGGCCGCATCCCGCTCGGCTGCCCAGCCGACCAGGCCGCGCATCCTGGTCGTCGATGACGAGCCAGAGATCCGTAGCTTCGTGTCACGCGCCCTGGTGGATGCCGGGTATGCAATCGATTTCGCGTGTGCCGGCGACTCGGCGCTACGCAAGGCCCTGGCCGGCAGCTACCAGCTCGTCATACTCGACCTCGTCATGGACGACGCGGACGGCCGCGACGTTCTCGCTCAGCTACGGCAAGAGCGCCCGCAGCAGGCGGTGCTCGTGCTGTCGTGCATGTCGGACGTGCCGACCAAAGTGGAGTGCCTGAACCTGGGCGCCAGCGACTACCTCACCAAGCCGTTCTCGCTCGCCGAGCTGCTCGCGAGGGTCGGCGTTCAGCTACGCCGCACGTCCCAGTCACACGAGATCATCCGAGCTGGTCACCTGGTGCTGGACCTCGGCCGGCTGCAGGCCGACGCGGGCGTCGGCCCGGTGCCGTTGACCCGCCTGGAATTCCTGCTCTTGCGTGAGCTGATCGAGCACGCTGGCCAGTCGGTGTCCAAGGACGAGCTGCTGGCCACGGTGTGGGGGATCGACTTTGACCCGGGCTCGAACGTGGTCGACGTGTGCGTGCGCCGACTGCGGTCCAAGCTCGGTTTCGACCTGATAAAGACGGTGCGCGGTGCGGGCTACCAGCTTGCCGCCTAGCCAGGCGGCGACCGGCCAGCCGGCCCGGCCCGTGATCGGCTGGCGACTGGGCCGCCGTGCGCAGCTGACCCATCTAGATAACACCGCTGGGCAGCCGGGCGACGACAGGCAGGCACCAAGCAGCCCGCTAACCAGCCCGTCGGCGATCACGGCCGCGACATCCACCTTCCCCGCCGTCGGCGACCAGACGGCGGCCGATCCAGCGGCCGCCAGGTACACCGCAGCCAACTGCCTGGCACCGCCGGCCACCCAGCAAGCTGCTGGCGAACTGCGCGACGAGCACGCGCTGTCCAGGCCAGGGCTGCTCGATCCGGCCTGGGTGCTGTTGTGGCTGCTCGGGCTCGTGGCGATCGTGGTTTTTCCGCACTGGGCGGCGATCTCGCTGACTCTCATCTGGATAACCTTCGCGATCTTGTACAGCCTGCGCCTCCCGGATACCGGGTCCGCCCTGTGGCTGGCGGCGGCCGTCACGATCACGACCTCGGCCGCCGTCGGGCTGGCTATCTCCCGCGGTGCGCGCCCGGTCTACATACTGGTCGAGCTCCCGCTGCCCGCGACCATGTTCGGACTGCTGATCTGGCACGGCCACCGCCGGATGGCAGCCGAAGCCGGGCGAGCCGACCGCAGCGAGCAGTGCACCAGACTGATGATGGCCGAGCGCATCCTGCTACAGGACGCGTCTCACCAGCTCAAGACGCCTATCACGATCGCGCTCGGGCACGCCGAACTGCTGGCTCGCAACGTGAGCGACCGGCAGGACAAGCACGACATCCAGGTTGTGGTCGCCGAGCTGAACAGGCTGCGCAGCCTGAGCGAGCGACTACTGCTCATCGCCGCGTCGCAGAACCCGGACTTCCTGCAGCGCGAGTCGACCGAGCTGGAGATGTTCGCCATCGAGACGCTGCAGCGCTGGTTTCCCACCGCCAAGAGGCGCTGGCAGCTCGGCCAGCTGGACAAGGTCACCATCCACGCCGACCCGGAGCGGCTCGCGCTCGCGGTCGACGCGATGCTGGAGAATGCCTGCCAGCACACTCGTCCGCACGACGTGATCAGGCTGTCCGTCCTAGGTGGCGAGAGCGTCGCCCGACTGGTCGTCGAGGACCGCGGCGCGGGCATTGCGCCAACAGACCTGGCTCGGATCTTCGACAGATTCGCGGCTGGTCGAAGTGCCAGCGGCCACCGCGGCACCGGGCTCGGCCTCGCGCTGGCCGTCGCGATAGCACGCGGCCATGGCGGCGACATCCACGTGCAGAGCGTCCTGGGTGAGGGCAGCCGGTTCGAGCTGCTGCTGCCGACTTCGTCGGAGCATGGTGGTATCACGGTGCCAGACGAAGCGGCGCCGACCGCCGCGTCGGCTGCTCCCCAGCGGGCAGCAGATCCGTTCGAGAGCAGGAGCGGACGATGAGCGAGCAGCCCGAGGCTCCGCCGGCCGCGCCGATGCCGGAGCAGCAGCCTGACCCGGCGCAAGGTTCGCGCGGCTGGACTGCCCGGCTGCGGGGCATGAGCGGGACTGGCAAGGTGATCTTCGCAAGTTGGGCCGTCCTGATCATCGTCGTCATCGTGGTGGTCGTGGTCGTCGCCGCTGGGTCGGCCAAGCCGAAGCAGGCAACGCCGCCGTTGGCCAAAAACTTCACGCTGCCCGAACTCGGCCAGGCAGGCCACCAGGTTTCACTGGCCGCCTACGCCGGGCAGCCGGTCATCATTAACTTCTTCGCGTCCTGGTGCGCTCCCTGCAAACGCGAAACGCCGCTGCTCGCCGCCTTCTATAAGGATCATCACGGCCAAGTGATCATGATTGGGATCGACGCCAACGACCAGTCCGCGGCGGCCCTGAAGTTCGTGCACGCCGCGGGCGTGGGCTACCCGATCGGGTTTGACCCCACAGCGCACGCGACGTTGTCCTACGGCGTGGAAGCGCTACCCCAGACCTTCTTCCTCAACGCGCAGCACCGCATCGTCAAGCGGATTTACGGTGACGTGAGCGTCAAGGAACTCACCGAAGGCGTTACCTTGATGGACAGCCACGACCAGGACGGAGGCTGACCACAGGTGCAATCGCCCCCTCGTAGCGACCCGTCTTACGTGCCGATCCGCAGCTCGAGCTGGCCGGTGCGGCGAACTCCTAAGTGGGCGTTCCTGGTCGCCTTGGTGCTGCTGGCTTTCGCGATAGTCGTTGGCTTAGCCCACAAGCCGTCGACTGCCGAGCGTGCCTCGGACATGCGCGGCTTCCTGCAGGAGATCAACACCGATATCGGCTCCTGCGCCGCAGGGGTGCA
>JASHSO010000474.1 GCA_030038715.1 Streptosporangiaceae bacterium | reverse complement strand
CACCGCCGTGCGGACCCGTGCCGAGGACGGGTACTCCGCCGTGCAACTGGCCTACGGCGAGATCGACCCGCGGCGGGTGACCAAGCCCGCGGCGGGTCATTTCGCGAAGGCGGGCGTCACGCCGCGCCGCTACATCGTGGAGCTGCGGACAGACGGCGCCGACCAGTACACGCTGGGCCAGGAGGTCACAGCCGAGGCGTTCAGCGCCGGCGAGCTCGTCGACGTGACCGCCACCAGCAAGGGCAAGGGCTTCGTCGGCGTGGTCAAGCGGCACGGCTTCAAGGGCCTTAGCTCCTCGCACGGCACCAAGCGCAAGCACCGTGCCCCGGGCTCCATCGGCGGTTGCGCCTATCCCGGCCGAGTCTTCAAGGGCGTCAGGATGGCCGGCCGGATGGGCGGCGAGCGGACGACCATGGCCAACCTGACCCTGCACGGCGTCGACACCGACCGCGGGCTGCTGCTTATCAAGGGAGCGGTGCCCGGCCCGGCCGGCGCTCTCGTGCTAGTGCGGAACGCCGTCAAGACGTCGCTCGGCCCGGGCGGGCGGCAGCTGAACCCGAGTGAGGCCCGATGAGCACCCCAACCACCGAACCCTCGGCGCAACTCCCGCCGGAGATCTTCGACGCCAAGGTCAACGTGCCGCTGATCCACCAGGTGGTGGTGGCGCAGGAGGCTGCTGCCCGGCAGGGCACGCACTCCACCAAGACCCGCGGCGAGGTCCGCGGCGGCGGCAAGAAGCCCTACCGGCAGAAGGGGACTGGCCGCGCGCGGCAGGGCTCCACCAGGGCGCCGCAGTTCGCCGGCGGCGGCACCGTACACGGCCCACGCCCCCGCTCCTACGAGCAGCGCACGCCCAAGAAGATGAAGGCGGCCGCGTTGCGCGGCGCGCTGTCCGACCGGGCCAGGCACGGGCGGGTGCACGTCATCGACGGCTTGGTCGACGGCGAACTGCCGAAGACCAAGACAGCGCTGGCCGCGCTCGCCGCCGTGACCGGGAGCGCAGCGCACGTGCTGGTAGTGATCACGGGGGACGACCACGTTACCCGCAAAAGCCTGCGCAATGCGCCGGGCGTGCACGTTCTCGACCAGGGCCAGCTCAATGCCAGGGACGTCCTGGTCAGCGACCACGTCGTGTTCACCGCCGGCGCGCTTGACAGCTTCGTCGCCCGGTCGGGCGTCCGGCGCGAGCAGGAGGGCTGACAGCAGTGCAGAGGATCGTGAACCCGCGGGACATCCTGATCCGCCCGGTCATCTCGGAGAAGAGCCTCCGACTGGCTGACGACGGGAAGTACACGTTCGTGGTCGCACCGGGCACGCACAAGACCCAGATCCGCCAGGCTGTAGAGGCCACCTTCGGCGTGAAGGTTACCGGGGTGAACACGCAGAACCGGCAGGGCAAACGCCGTCGTACGCGATTCGGCTGGGGCAAGCGGCCGGACACCAAGCGAGCCATCGTCAGCCTCGCCGCTGGCGACCGGATCGAGCACTTCGGCGGACCGGTCAGCTAGCCGGCGATTCCTAGGAGCTTTGACAGATGGGCATCAGAAAGTACAAGCCGACCACCCCGGGCAGGCGGGGCGCGAGCGGCACCGACTTCTCCGAGGTCACCAGGACCGAGCCGGAGAAGTCGCTGGTACGCCCGCTGCACTCCCGCGGCGGCAGGAACGTGCACGGCAAGGTGACCGCCCGCCACCAGGGCGGCGGGCACAAGCGTGCCTACCGGCTGATCGACTTCCGGCGAGCCGACAAGGACGGCGTGCCGGCCAAGGTCGCGCACATCGAGTACGACCCGAACCGGACCGCACGGATCGCCCTGCTGCACTACGCCGACGGCGAGAAGCGGTACATCCTCGCGCCGGTCGGCCTGCAACAGGGCGATCGGGTGGAGAACGGGCCGGGCGCTGACATCCGGACCGGCAACTGCCTGCCGCTGCGCAACATCCCGGCCGGCACGATGGTGCACGCCATCGAGTTGCGGCCTGGCGGCGGCGCCAAGATCGCCCGATCGGCCGGCTCGGGAGTCCAGCTGCTGGCCAGGGAGGGCAGCCGGGCCACCCTGCGCATGCCGTCGGGCGAGATCCGGCTGGTCGACGCGGCCTGCCGGGCCACGGTTGGCGAGGTCGGGAACGCCGAGCAGGGCAACATCAAGCTCGGCAAGGCGGGCCGCGCCCGGTGGAAGGGCCGGCGTCCCACCGTCCGGGGCGTCGCGATGAACCCGGTCGACCATCCGATGGGCGGCGGCGAGGGCAAGACATCGGGCGGCCGGCATCCGGTCAGCCCGTGGGGGAAGCCGGAGGGCCGGACCCGGCGGGCGCACAAGCCCAGCGACCAGATGATCACTCGCCGGCGCGGCAAGAAGAAGCGGTAGGAGCAGTCAGCGATGCCTCGTAGCCTGAAGAAAGGCCCCTTCGTGGATGACCACCTGATTAAGAAGGTCGTCCTGCAGAACGACAGGGGAACCAAGAACGTCATCAAGACGTGGTCGCGCCGCTCGATGATCGTGCCGGCGATGCTCGGCCACACCATTGCCGTGCACGACGGCCGCAAGCACGTGCCGGTGTTCGTCACCGAATCGATGGTCGGCCACAAGCTCGGTGAGTTCGCGCCGACGCGCACGTTCCGCAGCCACGTGAAGGACGACCGGCGCAGCCGCCGGTAACGAGCAGGCACACCGAGCGAGCAACGAGAAGAGCGAGACTGACATGGAAGCTAGGGCTAAGGCGCGGTTCGTGCGGGTCACGCCGCGGAAGGCCCGCCGCGTGGTGGACCTCATCCGTGGCATGCCCGCCGACCAGGCGCAAGCAACGCTGCGGTTCGCGCCGCAGTCGGCGAGCGACCCAGTCGGCAAGGTGCTGGCGAGCGCGATCGCCAACGCCGGGCAGGGCAGTCATCTCGACGCCGGTTCGCTCGTGGTGAGCAAGGCGTGGGTGGATGAAGGGCCGACGCTCAAGCGCTTCCGGCCGCGCGCGCAGGGCCGCGGTTACCGCATCAACAAGAAGACAAGCCACATCACGGTCATTGTGTCCGACCGCGGTGCGTCCGACCACGGTGAAAGGACCCGCTAGTGGGGCAGAAGGTGAACCCGCACGGGTTCCGGCTGGGCATCACGACCGACTTCAAGAGCCGGTGGTATGCGAACAAGCTGTACAAGGACTACGTCGCCGAGGACATCGCCATCCGCCGGCTGCTGCAGCGCGGCATGGAGCGAGCTGGCATC
>JASHSO010000473.1 GCA_030038715.1 Streptosporangiaceae bacterium | reverse complement strand
CGTGCCAGCACAGCTGGCCTGAACAGGAGTAATCCGGATGGCAGTGCGCCGCCTTAACCATGCAGTTCTCTACGTCAGGGACCTCGCCTCGACCGTCGACTTCTACACCTACGCCCTCGGGTTCGAGGTGCGGATGGAGATCCCCGGCACCGCCGCGTTCCTGCGGGCTCCGGGGTCGGCGAACGATCACGACCTCGGCCTGTTCTCGGTGCCCGACGGAGCGCTGCCGGGCGGTGCTTATCTCGGCCTGTACCACCTCGCCTGGGAGGTCGGCACGCTTGCCGAGCTGGCCGAGATCCGGGAGCGGCTGGCGGCCAGGCACGCGCTGGTCGGCGCGAGCGACCATCGGGTTTCCAAGTCGCTGTACGCCAAGGACCCGAGCGGAATCGAGTTCGAGGTGATGTGGCGGGTACCTGCCGAGGACTGGGACCAGGAGATGGCAACTGGAGCCATGATCGGTCCGCTAGATCTGGAGCGCGAGTTGGCCCGCTGGGGTGACCGTGCCACGGGTGCCGCCGCGGGCTCGGTGACCTGAGTCCGCAGTTCGTCATGTCGGGTGGCACCCGGCCCGGTCACGACCGGAAGAGTTCAGGCTGGCAGCGCGTGCGGGCCTGCCGGGGCCTGCCCCCCCGGCTTGGTGCTGACCTCGATGGTGCCCTTGTAGCCGACGCCGCGGACGTGCACGATGGGGGCGTTCGCCGGCAGGCAGCTCTCGAGTTCGGTGTCGGCAGACCCTCTGTTGACCCCATAACCCTGAAGCTCGACCCGGACGCCCGGCGGCACAAGGATGTCGGTCCGAGATTTGTAGGAGATCGCGAGCACCGTGGTGACTGGGCCGGCCAACTCGGCCGCGCGCAAGTCAAGCAGTCCGCTGCCCTTGTACACGACCGAGGTGAATCGCTCCGGCACTCGCCAGCGGCCGGACCGCCGCAACGGGCCCTTGTAGGAGATGGCGCGTCGGGCCGGCTTGCCAGCAGGCACGATCGCAGCCGCGCCCAGTGCGGTGACAGTGTCTGGCAGGTCACCAGTGAGCGCCTCCAGGTCGGTGCTCATCCGGGCGGTCAGCGCCGCGCGCATCCGGCTGTCGAATTCCTGGTCGTCGAGCCTGCCCTCGGCGAATGCGTCCTGCAACCGGCGCGCCACAGCGTCTCGGTCCCGATCGCCGACCCGGATGGCCGGCTGCTGACCGTGCGCTGGCACCGGCTGCCCGGCTGACTCAGTCACCGTGCCACCACCCCCAGTTCGCGATGTATCTCGACACAGCGTAGCCTAACGGCCGCGAGGCGTGCAGGGCAGTGCTCTGCCTGGCTCAGCCGGGCACTGCGCTGCTGGGCGGCCGGGGCCGCGCCGGCTGGGCGGCAGCGAGTTCGCCGTACAGCCTGACCGTCAGGGCAGCGACCTTGTCCCAGCTGAACTCGGCGAGTACCCGCGCTCGCCCGCGCTGGCCAAGCTCAGCCGCCCTGGCCGGGTCGCGGATCAGTACGTTGATCGCTGCGGCCAGGGCGGCCTCGTCAGCCGCCGGTACCAGCAGGCCGGTCTGGCCGTCCGCGACAACCTCCGGTATCCCGCCCACTGCCGAGGCGACGACGGCGCAGCCGCAGGCCATCGCCTCGAGGTTCACGATGCCGAGCGGCTCGTAGAGCGACGGGCAGGCGAACACGGTCGCGTGGCTGAGTATCTGGATCACTTCCTCCCGGGGGAGCATCCCCGGCAGCCAGACCACCCTGGCTCTGGCAGCCCGCAGGTGCTGCACCAGGCCGGTCACCTCGGCCTCGAGTTCCGGCGTGTCGGCCTGGCCGGCGCACAGCACAATCTGCGCCGATGTGTCGATCTGCTCGGCCGCTCGCAGCAGCGTCGGCAGGCCCTTCTGCCTGGTCATCCGGCCGACGAAGACCACCGATGGGCGGCCTGGGTCGATGCCGTAGCGATCGAGCACGGTCCGGCCGGGGTCGGGGGCGTATTGCCGGGCGTCGATCCCGTTGTGGATAACGTGCACGCGTTCTGGCGGGACGTCAGGATAGGTAACGAGGATGTCCGAGCGCATGCCCTCCGAGACCGCGATGACCGCCGCGGCAGACTCTATGGCCGCCCGCTCGCACCAGCTTGATAGCGCGAATCCGCCACCTAGCTGCTCGGCCTTCCACGGCCGCAGCGGCTCCAGCGAGTGAGCGGTCATCACATGCGGAATCCCGTACTGCAGCGAGCTGAGGTGCCCAGCCAGGCTGGCGTACCAGGTATGGGAGTGCACGACGTCGGCACCGGCCGTGGCCGCGGCCATGGACAAGTCCGTCGAGATCGTCTGCAGGACAGGACCGGCACCGGCCAGATGCTGCCAGGGACGGTGCGCTACCGCTCCAGGCCGGTCGGCACCCTGGCAGTGCACGGTCAGGTTGACCAGCCCAGCCAAGGCCAGGGACAGGTACTCCACGTGCACGCCGGCGCCGCCGTAGATGTCAGGCGGGAATTCCCTGGTCAGTAGCGCTACACGAAGCCGTCCATCGGTGGCCGCCGCCGTCACGGACGGACTACCTGGCCCTTGCCGACCACCGTAACGCCGGCGTCGGAAACCACGAAGCCGCGAGCGCGGTCGTGCTCCTTATCCACGCCGACTACGGCGCCTTCCGGTACGTCGACGTTCTTGTCCAGGATCGCGTTCTCGATCACTGCGTACCTGCCGATCCTGCAGTTGTGCAGCACGACGGCACGTTCGACCCTCGCCCAGCTGTTCACCCGGACACCGGGGGACAGCACCGAGCTACGTACCAGGCCGCCGGAGATGATCACGCCGTTGCTGACCACGCTGTTGATTGCCCGGCCGACGCGGTCGCCGTCGTCGTGCACGAACTTGGCGGGCGGCTGGCTCGGCACATGGG
>JASHSO010000472.1 GCA_030038715.1 Streptosporangiaceae bacterium | reverse complement strand
GCCTGCTGGTGTCCGGCCCGAGGTGCGTCAGCAGGTACAGCCCGGTAGTCATGACCACTGCCCCGACCACCGGCAGGATCTTGTAACGGCCCGTCTTGCTGGTCACCATGCCCGAAACCAGCGACGTGACCGTCGCGCCGAGCATCATCGGGATCAGCAGCAGGCCGCTGCCCGTCGGCGAGGCATGCTGGACCGTCTGCTGGTAGAAGGGCAGGAAGGTCATCGCGCCGAGCATCGCAAGACCGAGCAGGAAGCTCATGCCAGACGCCAGCGAGAAGTTCCTGACCTTGAACACGTGCAACGGCAGCACGGGCTCTGCGGCCCTGCCCTCCACCACGAAGAACGCGGCGAACGAGGCGACGGTGACCGTGAGGAGCGAGATGACCTCCCATGAGCCCCAGGCGTACTGGGTGCCGCCCCATGTCGTCAGCAGGGTGATCGCGGTCGCGCCGACGGCAATCACGACTGCGCCCAGGTAATCGATCTTGTGCTGAACCCGCCGCCGGGGGAGGTGCAGCGTCGCGCCTAGGTAGGCAAGCGCGGCACCACCGATCGGCATGTTGATGTAGAAGATCCAGCGCCAGCCCCAGGCATCGGTGATGGCTCCGCCGACAAGCGGCCCGGCGATCATCGCCAGCGTCATGGCGGCCATCATGTAGCCCATGTACTGGCCACGCTCGCGAGGCGAGACGAGGTCACCGATCGTCGCGATGGCACCGACCATGAGGCCACCTGCACCCAGGCCCTGGAGGGCGCGGAATGCAATCAGCTCGCCCATCGACGTGGACAGGCCCGATAGCGCCGAACCGATCAGGAACAGCACGATCGCGATCATCAGCCACCGCTTGCGGCCGTACTGATCGCCGAGCTTGCCATAGAGCGGGGTCGTGACGGTGGACGCGAGGATGTAGGCGGTAACCACCCAGGCCAGGTGGCTCAGGCCATGGAGGTCGCCGACGATGCGAGGAAGCGCGGTCGCGACGACGAGCTGGTCGAGCATCGCAATGATGATGGCGAGCAGGAGACCTGGCAGGACGATCAATACCTCGCGTCGCGGCCCGTTCGAAGCCTGGCTCCCAGTGACCGCTGCCGCCTGGCTGTCTGTCATGAACTCGGGCTCCCCTGCTGCGAGGACAACCGCCGCGCCTGCGCGACGCTTTCAACTTACCTGCCGACCGGCTAGCATTCTGCCAAGGTTCAGGGTATGCTCGGACTAACCGGCCGTCAAGTAGGTTACGCCGGAAGCGGAAGGGCAGATCATCAGCACCATGGAAAGTCACGACCGCGGTGGCCAGCACGACCGCAGTCGGGAGAACGGACGCGATACGAGGTCGCGCCTCCGCGAGCTGGCCCTGCAGCTCTTTGCTGAGCAGGGATACGAAAAGACGTCGCTCCGGGAGATTGCCGAACGCCTTGGCGTCACCAAGGCGGCCCTGTACTACTACTTCCGATCCAAGGAAGACATAGTCCGCAGCTTGGTCGAGGACTATTTCGCGGAGATAGACGAGCTGATCGGCTGGGGCAGAACACAGCCCAGGACGGCGCAGACCAGAGCCGAGATCGTGAGCCGCTATCTGGACATCGTGGCGAACGGGACCGAGGTCTTCCGCATGCTGCAGCAGAATCAGGCCGCTGTGAGCAGCCTGGCATCGGCCAAGGAGCGGGGTGAGCTGTTCCACGAGCGGCTGGAGGCGCTGATCGGCCTGCTGACCGAACCAGGCGATTCGTTGCGCGACCAGATCCGTGCCGCATGCTGCATCATGAGTGTCAGCCTGGGGTGCATGCAGTACCAGCACCGGGTTCAGGATCCGGCAGAGCTCCGTGCGGCCCTCATGGAGGTTGCGCTTGAGCTCGTCGACGCCTCTCCGGCGAAGCTAGCGCGCTAGCCGCACGGCGCTACCCATCCCTGCGGCCGTTGCGACGAGGGGTATGACCCTGTGCGGCAGCGGACTGGCAAGCGCGATCACCGTCGACGTCCGAACCACGCTGTCAAGCTCCACGATGGCGTCGATGACTCGCTGCAGGTCAGCGTTGCTACGAGCCACGACCCGGCACAGCATGTCGCCGGTGCCAGTGATGGTGTGCGCCTCGATTACTTCGGGGATGGCTGCCAGCCGCTCGGCCACCGGGTCGTGCCCGCCGGCCTGGCGGATCTCGAGAGTCACGAAGGCAGTCACTCCGTAACCGAGTGCAGCTGGCTCGATGTCTGGTCCATATCCCGTGACCACACCGCGAGCTTGAAGCCGATCCAGCCGCGCCTGGACGGTACCGCGCGCTACGCCAAGTCGCCGCGAGGCCTCCAGCATGCCGACCCTCGGCTCGGACGTCAGCAACTCGATCAGCCTGCCGTCGAGCTCGTCGATCATCGGTACCGCAGGCACTGCTACCTCCAGTCGACTGGACATTAATACCTATGATAGGCAAGATTACTATACAGATTGTCCATTAGATCATGTCGCGGTTGCACATCCTGCTTCACTGACCGATGCTGCCCACTGGCACGGTTGCCGACCCCAAGGAGCCAGACATGACCGCCGAGGCAGTACAGCACCAACTGCAGGCCACCGATGACTTTCCCGTGACCGGGATGGACGCCGTTGTGTTCGCTGTTGGCAACGCCCGCCAGGCGGCACATTTCTACTCGACCGCATTCGGGATGCGCTGCGTCGCGTACCGCGGGCCCGAGACCGGCTGCCGGGACGAGGCGGCGTATGTCCTGGAGTCGGGGAACGCGCGATTCGTGTTCCGCGGCCCGGTTCGAGCCGACACCCAGCTAGGCGCGCATGTAGCCGCACACGGTGACGGCATCGTCGATCTCGCCATTGGCGTGCCTTCGACTGCCAACGCATACGAGTACGCACTCGCGCACGGCGCTCGCGGCCTAGGCGGGCCCGAAGTGATCGAGGACGACGGCGGCAAGGTAGTGCTCGCTGCGATCGCTACCTTCGGCGACACGAGACACACCCTCGTCGAGCGCAGCGACTACGCCGGGCCGTACCTGCCTGGCTACGTCGCGGCCAGACCGCTGATACCCGAGCCGACCGGACCGTTCTTCACCGAGATCGACCACTGCGTCGGCAACGTCGAGCTCGGGAAGATGAACGAGTGGGTGGACTTCTACCACCGCGTGATGGGCTTCACCAACATGAAGGAGTTCGTTGGCGATGACATCGCTACCGAGTATTCGGCGCTCATGAGCAAGGTCGTCGCGGATGGTGGCGGTAAGGTCAAATTCCCGATCAACGAGCCGGCGGTCGGGAAGAAGAAGTCGCAGATCGACGAGTATCTGGAGTTCTACGGTGGCCCCGGCGTGCAGCACGTCGCGCTCGCGACCGACGACATCGTCGGAGCGGTCCGAGGCATGCAGGCTAACGGAGTTCAGTTCCTAGACGCACCCGATAGCTACTACGAAACCCTTGGCGACTGGGTTGGCGACACGAGGGTGGCGCTGGAGGAGCTGAACGAGCTGAAGATCCTGGCCGACCGGGATGAGGACGGCTACCTGCTGCAGATCTT
>JASHSO010000471.1 GCA_030038715.1 Streptosporangiaceae bacterium | reverse complement strand
GCTAGCTCACATGAGCGGGTCAGTTACCACTTCCTGGCCCACTTCGATCATAGTATCGAATACCTCTGACAATCGGTGGTCGCGGAGCTCGGGGAGCGGGAACCGAAAACGAAGCCCGGACTGGGAGCCGTAACCCTGAGCCGGAGCGGAGGCACGGAGCGGGAGCCGTAACCCTGAGCGGGAGCGGAGGCACGGAGCGGGAGCCGTAACCCTGAGCGGGGACCCGGCGCAAAAGCCCGGACCGGGCGGAACCAGAGCTCAAGCCGGAGCACAGACAGCTACGAAGCCAGCACTTGGTGGGCGCCGCAGGCAGCGAAACGCTGGCTTACCGTGGCACTGCCGCCGCCCGTGCAGTTAACCGGTCACCACTAAGGCCGGCAAGCTGCGCGTCGATGAGCTGGCTCGCAAATCAGAGACCGTCGGCGCGGTGCTAGCCGGCGCGGTGCCAGCCGGCGCAGCACATCCCAGGGCCCGTGCCGGTGCGCCCCGGACGGTGGGAACACCTAAACTCGGCTGTCATGGCTTATCCAGATACAGAAGTACTTATCTGGGCCTCAGCGATCCTGGACACTGAAGTAGCGGTCCTGCGCGGATTGCGCCACGGCGGCTCGCCTTGGCTGCTGCAAGCCGGACACCGAGAAGTGGTCCTTCGGGTGACGAACGCCAAGTTTGCCGCCGAGACCGCGACCGAGGTCGCCGCAATGACCTACGCCGCACAAGTGGCCGGTGCCACCATCCCGATCGCGGATCTGCTCGGCTACGACCTCGCCGAGCAGACAAGGTACGGGCTTGTGCTCACAAGCTGCGTGCCGGGCACAAGCGTGATACCGCCGAAGCCCGACCCGGAACAGTTGCGAGAGCTAGGCGCGGCCGCAGCCCGCATCAGCTCGGTCGAGCTCCCGCCGGCTGCGGTGCTCGCGGTGCGGAGCCGGCCGATCGAGGGCGAAGACTTCGCCGCCATGCGCCGCGGGCAGGGCGCATCGGAGCTGCTTCGGGTCGCCGAGGCGACGGTGGCCGCGACCCGGCCGGTAGATCGCCGACTCGGCCTGGTGCACGGCGACTTGTGGCACGGCAACACGCTATGGGACGGCGGCAAACTGACCGCGGTACTCGACTGGGACTGCGCTGGCGTCGGACCAGCCGGCATCGACCTCGGCTCTCTGCGCTGCGACGCGGCCTGGTGCCACGGGGCTGATGCCGCCGAGCACATCCTCCGCGGCTGGGAGGCCGAAGCAGGCAGACCCGCGAGCGACATCCCGTACTGGGATGCCGTCGCCGCGCTCGCCTCCCCGCCAGATATGGGCTGGTTCCCGATGGCCATGGCCGACCAGGGCCGCCCGGACCTTACCCGCGAAGTGATGCTTGAGCGCCGCGACGCCTTCCTCGACGCGGCGCTCGGCCGGCTAATAGCTGCCCGGTAGGGCGGCCGGTCAACAGAGCAATAGGCGCTCTGAGTGATGGTCATGGTGCTGGTGCGGCGACGGTACGCTGCCGTAGTACTAGGCGGTCCGGCGCAGCGGCCTGAGGTTGCACGGCGCCGCAGAGCCGGGCTGCGGCTGTCCCGCGCACGGCAGCAGCCGGTCCGTCTCGGGGTACTGCGGGAACACGTTGAGCATCACCTCGCAGTCGCAGCAACCGCCGAGCTGGGCGAGCCTGCGCGGCAACCCGCGTGCTCGTGGCGCACGGCGATCGCGCCACCTGATCGTCCACCGGTGTGCGCCGTCGCAGCCAAACTCGTTGATCATCCTAAGCAGGTAGCAGCGCAAACACTCCCGCTCACCGGGCTCAGTCATCAACTCGGATAGCTCGACTAGCTCGGCCTGGACAGCATCAGCGATACCCTGTGGCGTCTTGCGATCCTGTGTCATTTCACTGCCCTCCTCGCTCGACTGCGATCTGACACGGCTGTTGTACCGCCGGGCACTGACACTCGTCGGGCCGCTGGCAGCCGACTAGGGTCGACCGGCACAATGCAGGAGTGACAGCCCTCGCCTGGGAACGGCTGAGTACTCCCGTCGGCCCGGTTTCGGTCGGCTGCAGCGTGGCAGGCGTTGCCAGGGTCCGATTCGGCGCGCCGCCGCCTGCCGCAGCATCGGCTGGCGCGCCGCCGACCGGCCCGCCGCGGACTGAAAGGCGTGCGGCAGGAGAGCTTGCTGCCGTCGCGCGAGAGCAGCTCGCGGAGTATTTCCGCGGTGAGCGCACCGCCTTCGACCTGCCGCTGGACTGGTCAGCTACATCCGCCGGGCAGCGAGAGGTGCTGCAAGTGCTAGCCGGATCGGTCGGCTTCGGCGAGACGATCACCTACGGCGCCCTGGCCAACCGCGCCGGGCTGCCAGTAGGCAACGCTCACGGCGGTGTAGTCCCCGCTCGCGCCGTGGGAAAGATCATGGGCAGCAACCCCATTCCCGTTGTCGTTCCGTGCCATCGGGTCGTCGCCAGCGACGGACTTGGCGGCTATAGCGGCGGCGCCGGGATCGAGGTCAAGCGCTGGCTCCTCATCCTGGAAGGGTCCATGCCGCCCACGCTGGACTGGCAGCCGTCCGACCGTCAGCCCTGAGAGGCAAGCGCACAGGGCGAGGGCAGGGCGCAGGGAGCAGGGCGCACGGAGCAGGGCGCACGGAGCAGGGCGCACGGAGCAGGGCGCAAGGGGCGGGGCGCAAGGGGCGGGGCGCAAGGGGCGGGGCGCAAGGACCGCAGTCAGGACCCGGCTGCCGGCAAATGCCGTTCGACGGATGCCAGCTTCCCGGCCGCGCGGTGCAGCACCAGGAATTCGCCCTTACGCAACGGCCGTCCGGCAGGGGGCTCGGCGCCGAGCTGGCCGAAGCTCGCCGCGAGCAGAACCGGCAGGTTCTCCCGGTGCAAGCACA
>JASHSO010000470.1 GCA_030038715.1 Streptosporangiaceae bacterium | reverse complement strand
AGCCGGTCACCTTGTCGTTCATCCGGTTGAACGTGCGCAGCAGCGTGGTCTTGCCCGACCCAGTCGGACCGATCAGCGCGGTGATGGCCCCGCGGGTGACGTCGACGTTGACACCGGACAAGATCGCGCGCTGGCCGAAGCTCAGGGTGAGATCCACGGCACTAAGCGCGGCGGCGCCGTTCACCGAGCCACGATGGTCTGCGTTGATGGCCTGCTCTACGGCTCTGGCGCCCTGACCGCTCGCTTGCGCCGACTCCGCCGAACCGTCCGCCACTGTCATCGTGCCGCCTCGCCCCTGACATCCGGTGCACGTCAGCCAACCCACGCGACTGACGTCGTCATTTCTAGGACGGCATGGTTAACAGAAGTTGAACTGCAGATGTCCTGATGAGTGACAGCCAGATGGCAAGTGGGGGAACAGCGCCGGGGCCGGGCTGCCGTTTCATCCAGGCAGACCCGGCCCCGGTCACAGATCGGGCCCGCTAGACAGCGACCTCAAGCTCGCTGACCTGGCCGGTGGCCGCGCTGACGCGGCGCTGCGCAAAGACGCCTCCGGGCGCGAGTACCCGCAGCGTCCACTCCCCTGCCGCGGCGAAGAAGCGGAAGCCGCCGTCCTCGCCCAGCGGCACCTCGGCCACGAATTCGCCGCCCGCATCCAGCAGTCGCGCGTAGCCTGCGGCCAGCGGGGCTCCCCCTCTGGTCACTCTGCCCTGCACGATCGCCTGGCTGCCGGCACCGGTTTGGGCGGTAACGGGCGCGCCGCCGGCCGGAGCCCCGCAGCCGGACGCCACCGCCTGCCCGGCGGGCTGGCTCGCTACGCTCACGAGCCATCCCCCAGCTCGATCGGAACGCCGACGAGCGAGCCGTACTCGGTCCACGACCCGTCGTAGTTCTTGACGTTCTGCTGGCCGAGCAGCTCGTGCAGCACGAACCAGGTGTGTGCAGAGCGCTCGCCGATGCGGCAGTAGGCGATCGTGTCCTTGCCGAAGTCGAGGCCGGCATCGCCGTACAGCGCGTGGAGCGCGTCGTCCGACTTGAACGTCCCGTCCTCCTCCGCGGCCTTCGACCACGGCACGTTCTTGGCCGTGGGGATGTGACCACCGCGCTGTGCCTGCTCTTGCGGTAGGTGCGCCGGGGCCAGCAGGCGGCCAGCGAACTCGTCGGGCGAGCGCACGTCGATCAGGTTCTTGGCCCCGATCGCTGCCACGACCTCATCGCGGAACGCCCGGATGGAGGTGTCCTGGTCGTGGGCATGGTAGCTGGTGGCCGGCCGCTCGGGCACTTCGGTGACGAGCTCGCGGGACTCGAGTTCCCACTTCTTGCGGCCGCCGTCCAGCAGCCTCACGTTGTGATGGCCGTACAGCCTGAAGTACCAGTACGCGTAGGCCGCGAACCAGTTGTTGTTGCCGCCGTACAGGACGACGGTGTCGTCATTCGCAATCCCCTTCTTGGACAGCAGGGACTCGAAGGCGGCGCGGTCGACGAAGTCGCGGCGGACGGGATCTTGCAGGTCCTGCTTCCAGTCGAGCTTCACCGCGCCACGGATGTGTCCCTTGTCGTAGGCACTGGTGTCTTCGTCCACCTCGACCAGGACGATGCCGGGATCGTCCTGATGAGCCTGGACCCAGTCAGCGTCCACGAGGACGTCGGAACGGCTCATGCGTCACTCCTCCTGTTCGTCAGGCTCATGCCTGATTTCAGCTTCGGCTGGCCCCTGACAGGCCAGGCCAGGTACGTCGGATAAACAGATACATCTCACAGCCGAGGCAGATCCCGAACACGCCGTTCAGCACCGCCGCGACCAACGCGAGCGCTGCGGCGGCCAGGCCGAGCGGGCGCAGGCCGACGCCGTAGCCGACCACCCCGACGACGCTGATCACCATGCCCACCGCCTGGGCGAACCTGGGCGGCGCCTCAGCTTCCAGGTCTTTCGGCGGACCGAGCCGCGGCCTTACCAGCCAGCGGTAAACCAGCCCGTACGGCGCATAGCGAAGCCCGAGCAGCGCGCCCACCGCGAACACGACGGCCTGCGCGGCAAACAGCCACACGCTGCCCGTGACCAAGACGATGGCGAGCACCACCGTCGTGATCAGGGCACCGAACCTCGGCCCCCGCGGATCGATCTCCATAGCGCTCCTCTTCGACGTGCCGATGGGCAGCGGGCTGCGTGGCCGGGGTGCCGCTGTCAGTCCCGCACTGACCGCTCACGACCCGCGTGGGCTGGACGGTCGGCCAGCTCGGCCGTGGCAGCGTGCGGCAGCACGACCGGCTAGCGGCCGGCCGTACAGATGGCGGTGGCCACGCGGCAGAAGTCCACGGCGCGGCGCTTGGTAAGCGCGACCGGCGACAGACGAGTGTGGCCTGAAAGACGACCTGGAGAAGCGCCGCTGCACGCAAGAGCCGCCGGGAGCGCGGAGGCCGCCAGTCGGCCGGACGCTGCCGGACGCGCAGAACCCGAGCCGCGTATCGCAGGCACGTAGCCGATCGTATGCGGCCCGGCCGCAGCTGTCACTATCCAGTATCCCGGTCTCATAACTAGGTATTATAGTCGATAGCTTCGCCGAGTGCGGCAATCACCTCATGCTTGCGGGGCTGCCCGCTGGCACGGCGCACTACCCGGCCGTCGGCATTCAGTACCAGCACCGTCGGGGTCCGCAGCACGTTCAGCGAACGGACCAGGTCCAGCCGGGACTCCGCGTCTATCTCGATGTGCGCGATGCCGTCGGTCATTTCCGCTACATCCGCCAGGATCCGGCGGGTTGCACGGCACGGCGCGCAGAACGCCGAGGAGAACTGCACAAGCGTGGCGCGCTCACCGAGATCCCGGCCGAGCTGGCCGCTAGTCAGCCGCGGCTCGCCCGCGAGATCCGCGGCCAGGCCCGGCCGAACTCGGCCGCTACCGCGCATCCGCCCGTCGAACCGCCGCCAGGCAAGCCCGGCAACGGCGGCTAGAGCGAGCGCCGCAAGCCCGATCACAACTCCAGGTGCCACGCGAGGTAACAGCATGCCGCGACACGGCCGCATTCCCGAGTCAGCGGACGGGAATACCCACCAGCACCGTGTTCCCGGACGTGATCTGGAATGCGCGTACCGAGTCGGGCGATACCGCGGCCGAGGCCGAGTACCACACACCCGTGCTGTACGCGCCGACCGTCCAGTGCCCGGCCAGCGTGCGCCTGCCGTTGCTACCGATCACCCAGAACTGGCAGCTTGTGCCGGCGTTGATCCCGGACACCTGGATCCGCATGGCCGAACCCCAGGGCGCCCTGGTGTAATCGACGACCGCGCCGACGTGCGTGCTGGGGCTGACATTCGAGGCGACGTCGGGACGAGCCTGCTGACCCGGGCCTGACCCGGTCAGCCCGAGCACAGCGGCCGTCACACCGGCGAAGATAACGGCCACAGCCGCGGCCACGGCCACTACCGACAGTCTCCGCCGCCGGGCCGAGGCCTTCCTCAGCAGCGCTTCGAGCAACTCGGGCGGCGGCTCAGCCAGACCCAGCGCCGCGACTGTGGGCAGGGCCAGCCGCTCTACATCAGCGCCGGGCACCCGGCTGAGCATGGCAGGCAGCGCCGCAAGGCCGGCCAGCTCGTCGCGGCAGAACTGGCAGTCAGCCAGGTGGCTATC
>JASHSO010000469.1 GCA_030038715.1 Streptosporangiaceae bacterium | reverse complement strand
CGCCTTCGAGTCGGTGCAGCTGTTCGCGGAGCACGCCGCGCTGCACCAGCGGGGCTTCACCGTCGACCACGCCAACGCTGCAGCGGTGGCGGCGATCTGCGTCCGCCTCGACGGTATCCCGCTGGCCCTTGAGCTCGCCGCAGCCCGCCTCTCCTCACTCTCGGCGTCGGAGATCAACGCCCGGCTCGATCGGCGGTTCCGACTGCTGACCACGGGAAACCGCACCGCCCCGCCGCGCCACCAGACCCTCCGCGCCCTGATCGACTGGTCCTACGACCTGCTCAGCCCCGAGGAGCGGAGCGCGCTCGACCGGCTCTCGGTCTTCGTCGGGGGCTGGACCCTGGATGCCGCGGAAGCGGTCGCCTCCGGAGCCGACGTCGCAGCGTGGCAGGTGCTTGACCTGCTGGCCGCACTGGTCGGCAAGAGCCTGGTCCAAGCCGAGGTGATCCACGGCTCGACCCGCTACCGGCTCCTCGAAACGGTCCGCCACTACGCCACCGAACGCCTCGCGCTGCGAGCCGACTCGGACCTGCGCGACGTCCGCGCCGCCCACCGCGATCACTACCTGGCCTTCGTCGAGGCCGCCGCCGCGCGATTGCGCGGTCCGGACGAACATCGTTGGCTTGACAGGATCGAGGCCGAGTTCGACAACATCCGTGCCGCGCTGGCGTTCAGCATCGCCGATCCCGGCAGCGCCGAGCCCGGCCTGCGGCTGGCTGCAGCGCTACGGTCGTTCGTCTTCTCGCGCGGCCACAGCGGCGAGGTCATCGAGGCGCTCCGCGCCCTGCTCGGGCGCCCCGACGCCCGCCAGCCGACTCGCACCCTGGCCGTTGCCCTGGTCACGAACTGTAAGCTGCTCACTCACTTCGACCGCAGCCCGGACATCCCCTCGATGGCGGAGGAGGCCATCGCTATCGCCCGCAGCCTCGCCGATGACGCCGTTGTCGCCGACGCCCTCGCCGCGCTCAACTGGTATAGCTACCTGCAGGGCGACCTGCCGGCCGCGCTGGCCAGGGCCGACGAGGCCGTCGCGCTGGCCAGAGCAGCCGGAAGCCCCATCCGGCTCGTCGTCGCTCTCGGCCACCGCGCGGTGTTCAAGGCCGAGACGGGTCAGCTGGACGCATCCCTCGCCGACTACCAGGAGGTCCTCTCCCTCGCGCGAGCGTCCGGGGACAACTACACGCTCGTCGTCACCCTGATAAACCTTGGCGTCGACCAGGTCACGGCCGGGGAGTTCCCGGCTGCCATCGCCTACCTGCAGGACGCGCTCAGGGTCTCCGACGCCCACGGCTATCAGCACCTGTCCGCCGCCGCGGAGATGAACCTGGGGTTCGCTTACATCATGAACGGGGATGCCGCCAGTGCGCGACGGCTGCTCGTCGGCGTCCTGGACAGGGCACGCGCCACCAGTGAGAAGACCTGGGTACACGGCGCGCTGCTCGGCCTCGCGCTAGCCGCTGGCGGGGACGCTGACCCCGCCGTCGCCGCCACCCTGCATGGCGCTGCAGGCCACCAGTACGAGCAGGCCGGACAGGCCTTCGATAGGAAAGAATCGAAAATGCGCACCAGTGGGCTTGCCCGGCTGCGCGACGTGCTCGGTGATGCCGCGTTCGATGCCGCCTACCAGCATGGCCGCACGCTCAGCCAAGCCGATGCCATAGCCCTGGCCTTGAGCACAGCCCAACCAGATCTGGGCGCTGCGCCCGCCGTCACCGTTCCAGCCGCCCTCCGCGCGGCAGCGGACAATCCAGCGGGTCCGCTGTCGGCACGAGAGCGGCAGATCATGGCGCTATTGGCCGGCGGGGCCGGCAACGCCAAGATCGCGGAGACGCTCTTCGTTACGCCTAACACGGTGAGGACGCACCTGGACCGGATCAGGGACAAGACCGGCGCCCGCAACCGCGCCGAACTGACCCGCTACGCCATCCAGACGGGCATCGAACCGGTCGTCCCTTCCTCTTGATGTAGGCCGGTCGACCCACACCCAGTGCGCGTGAATGGGTCGCTCGGCCCCTGCCGCCTGGCCCGGGCCGGAACTTACGTTCGGCTCATGAAAATCCGATTCACCACGGCACCGACCTTTACAAAGGCAATTATCGCCTCGGCGGCATTCGCGATCGTGTACCTGGCGTCGACCTCCAACCTCCCGTCATGCAGCGACACCATGGCGGTACTCAGCTCGGGCGGCGAGTGCGTAGAACGCCAGAGCTTCCTGCACACGGGCTCCGGCTGGCTGGCGCTGATCTGCCTGGCCGCAGCCGCGCTGCTGCTCGCTGTCAAGCACAAGGACACCATCCTGGGGCGACATGCGTCGGTACAGCAAGCGCACCAACGCCCGCCAACGTCGCCGCAGCAGGCGGACGAGGGGCCCCAGGCACCGGCACCGGTGCTCGGGCGGGCTTCGAGCTTCTGCCCCAAGTGCGGCACCCGCATCATCGCGGGAGACAGGTTCTGCCAGGGATGCGGAGCATCAATGGGGGCCGCTGTAAGCCTGGCCGAACTACCAACGAATACCACTGGCGCCTGCGCTAACGCAGCTCCGGGCCGCCCTTCACCTTCGAGACCCCGTAGCAGCCGGGACCCCGGCAGCTGCACCTGACAAGCACACGGGATTTCCGGCAAGGGAAGTGATCGGCCGGAAGCCCGTGCCGTCCTGAGGAGAAAAGATGAAATGGACCTGGCAGGTCACCATCACCAAGGCACTAATCGGCGCCGTCGTGTTCTTGATCCTGTGGGTGATCTCGAACAGCAGCCTGCCGTCGTGCAGCACTGTGCAGGGCGGCGAAAGCCTGATCGAAGGCAACGGCTGTCTGACGCGCCAGAGCTATCTGCATGACGGCCTTGGCTGGCTGGCGCTCATCTGCCTGATCACTGCGGGCGTCTTGTTCGCCCGCAAGATGCAGGCCCGAGGGAGCGACAAGAAGAATGCGCAGGACAGCAAGTGAGGGCCGCAGCAGCAGCGCTAGCGGCCGCAGCGCTTCTGATTGGTGCCGCAGCCTGCGGTTCGTCCGCAGCGCCGGCATCCTTGCAGTCGTGCGAGAACGCACTCAAGGTAGCTATCAATAACGGCTCGACGCCAAGCTCTCCGGTGGCCCCCTCGGTCCGGACGGCATGCAGTGGCTTGCCGGCAGCTTCTAAGGCACAGGCGAACACGTTCGCTAACGCCTACTACGCGAGCACGCATCCGACCGCCAGCCCGACTAGCCCGGCGCCAGTCGCTACGACTCCGGCTTCCAGCCCAAGCCCGGCCGCCTCGCCGGACGC
>JASHSO010000468.1 GCA_030038715.1 Streptosporangiaceae bacterium | reverse complement strand
TCTCCTCCGGGGCAACCCTGCTAACTTACAGATCACAAGGCAGCCTGTCAAGTCACTTAGCGAAACTCGACATGCTTCGTCACGGACTGTACACGCAGCATACCCCGGCTTGGGCTTACCGATACCCGGGTTGCCCGGTCACGGGCACCTGAACATCGAAGCTTGAAGGGGGAGGAATGCCACGGGCCCCGGGATTGGCGGACCCAGCCGGGCCTGCCGCTCTCTTTGGGGCAGATTGAAACAATAGGCAGCAAAGGGCGTCAAGTCAAATCGGGATCGCGCGCCGCGCTCTACCGCGGGCACGGCTCAGCGCGCCGGGCGCACCCGCACCGCGCCAACTGTCCGTTTCCCGCGCCGTAGCACGAGAAACTCGCCATGCAGCAGGTCGGCGCTGGCAGGCACGGCGTCCTCGGCGCCGACCTTCTCGTTGTTGAGGTACGCCCCGCCCTCGGCGATCGTCCGCCGGGCGGCCGATTTGCTGTCGGCAATCCCGCAGGCAGCCATCAGGTCGACTACCGGCGGCAGCAGGCCGGTCCGGGGAGCCTCAATCTCGGCGTACGGCACCTCGGCCACCGCGGCGGCAAGTGTCGCGGCGTCGAGCGCTCGCAGGTCACCCCGGCCGAAGAGCGCCTCGCTGGCCGCCTGCACCCGCTCCAGCTCGGCCTCGCCATGCACCAGGGTCGTCAATTCCTCGGCCAGCAGCCGCTGCGCGCCCCGGGCGGCCGGCCGGGCAGCAGTCTCCCGCTCCAGCTCCTCGATCTCGTCCCTGGACCGGAACGAGAACACCCGTAGCAGGCCCGGCATCTCGGCATCGGCGCGGTTCAGCCAGAACTGGTAGAACGCGTACGGAGACATCAGCTCCGGGCTGAGCCAGACTGTGTCGCCCTCGGTCTTGCCGTACTTGGTGCCGTCCGGCTTGGTGATCAGAGGAGTGGCCAGTGCATGCGCGGTGTCGCCGGTCACCCGCCTGATCAAGTCGACACCCGAGACCAGGTTGCCCCACTGATCGCTGCCGCCGAGCTGCAGCGAGCAGCCATGCCGCTGGTGCAGCTCCAGGTAGTCGTTGGCCTGCAGGATCTGGTAGCTGAACTCGGTGTAAGTGATGCCGCCGGCCTCCAGCCTGGCCCGGACCACTTCCCTGGACAGCATCTGGTTCACCGGGAAGTGCTTGCCGATCTCGCGCAGGAAGTCCAGCGCCGACAGGTGCTCGGTCCAGTCGAGATTGCTGGCGATGATCGCTCCGGTCGGGCCGGGCGTGAAGTCCAGGTACTGCGCAACCTCGGCGCGGATGCTCTCAACCCAGCCGGCGACGACTTCCCGCGGGTTCAGGACACGCTCCTCCGACTTGCCGCTCGGGTCCCCGATCAGCCCGGTGGCGCCGCCGACCAGCCCGATCGGCCGGTGCCCCGCCTGCTGGAGCCGGCGCATGGTCTGCAACAGCACGAGGTTGCCGATGTGCAGGCCAGGCGCGGTCGGATCGAAGCCCCCGTAGAACGTGACTATCTCGGCGTCGAGAGCCTTGCGCAGGTCATCAAGGTCAGTCGACACGGCGATGAGCCCGCGCCAGCTCAGATCGTCAATGATGTCGGTCACCCGTGCATCGTCCCATCTCCGTTATCTCGGCCGACAGCCGGTTTCCGCTGTCGCGGCTTGGACGCACGATACAAGGAAACGTGGCGGTCCCCGGCCAGCCAGTACCGCCACGGGCGGTCCGCCGCCTGGCTAACACCAACGCGCGGGCCGGTCAGCACCTTAGCTGGCGCTCCGGCACCCGCGGGTCCCCGGCCGACTCCGAGCGGCGATCCCGGCCCGCACACGTCCGCGCCGTCCATGCTGCGGTCGATGCCCAGCGCCTGGCAGAGCCTGGCCGGTCCGCGGGCCAGGTCCAGCTCCACTGGGCGGCTTCCCGCGGCGGTCTGGCCGTTTCGCGCCGCCGTGCGGCGCGAAACGGCCAGTTCGGTGCCCGCGATGACCTGACCGGCCCGGATCAGCACGGCCGAGGCCTGCCCTTCGGGCAGGCAGACCAGGTTGACGCAGAAGTGCATCCCGTAGGTGAAGTACACATACGCATGGCCCGCCGGCCCGAACATCACGGCATTGCGTGCGCTCGGGCCGCGGAACGCGTGCGAGGCTGGATCGGCCAGCCCCTCGTAGGCCTCGACCTCCACCAGCCGCACTGCCACCATCCCGGCAGGTCCAGACGACCACAGAACGCAGCCCAGCAGCTCGGGCGCTACCACGGTGGACGGCCTGTCGAAGAACTCTCGCGGCAGCCCCTTTGACGCACCGGCCTGCCAGGACGTCACGAAGTCACGCGCACCGCAGGCTGCATCAGGGACTGCCACACCGACAGAGCGTACGGCGGATCCGCAAAGCCGGTCACCTCGCACGGGTGCCCGAGCCAGCTACGGGGATCCTTTGCCGGACACCGGTCGAGCTCATGGCAGTAATAGCGTCCCGAGTGCCCAGCAAGCAGGTCATGCCCGTCACTCACTCGGGCCGACCGTGGCCGCCGGCCTAGGCAGCCGTGCTCAGCACGGCCGACAGGGCATCGAGCGCACCCGGCACGAGTGCGTAATAGGCCCACTTTCCGCGCTTGTCGCGGGCGAAGATCCCGGCGTCAACTAGCACCTTGAGGTGGTGCGAGATGGTCGGCTGGGTCAAGCCGAGCGGGTCGGTCAGGTCGCAGACGCAGGCCTCGCCACCCTCCTGGGCGGCGACCATCGAGATCAGCCGCAGCCGGGTCGGATCGGCCAGCGCCTTCAGGATGTGTGCCAGCTCAGCGGCCTGGCTCGTCGTCAGCGGCTCGCGCGCGAGCGTCGTGCAGCACTCGTCGGCCAGCAGGTGGATCCCGGGCCTGGGCTGGATCGTGACGGCCGTCATCCGCCTAGTATGCAGTACGCATTGACAATCGTCTATCCGTGGGAGATGCTATTCAGATCGACAATGATCTATGCATGAGGGGGCGATCAGGGTGCCCGAACGGCCCGCCACCGACCTGCGCGAAGAAGTACGGGCCCGGTACGCCGAAGCCGCCCGGGCGGTCATGCACCCAGGGCCTGGCGTATCGGCCAGCTGTTGTGGCACTTCGGCCGCCGACTCCCGCCACGGCGGCTCATGCTGCAGGGCCGACTCCGCGGCGCTGGACAGCGCCGACTGCTTCGGCGGGTCACTGTATGGGGAAGGCGAGACCGCGGGGCTGCCCGAGGAAGCCGTCCTGGCCAGCCTGGGCTGCGGAAACCCGCTGGCCGTGGCCGACCTGCGAGATGGCGAACGCGTCCTGGACCTTGGCTCCGGCGGTGGCATCGACGTACTGCTATCCGCCCGGCGGGTAGGGCCGACCGGCTTCGCCTACGGCGTCGACATGACCGACGACATGCTCGCCCTCGCGCGGGCCAATGCGGCCAAGGCCGGCGCCGCCAACGTCGCCTTCCTCCGGGGCGAGATCGAAGCCGTGCCACTGCCGGACGCCTGCATCGACGTTGTGATCTCCAACTGCGTCATCAACCTGTCAACCGACAAACCCGCCGTGCTCGCTGAGGCGTTCCGCGTGCTGGTACCGGGCGGCCGGATCGGGATCTCCGATGTCGTCGCCGAGGATCACTTGACCCCGGCTGACCGGGCCGCCGCTGGCTCCTACGTCGGCTGCATCGCCGGAGCGCTGTCCCGGGCCGAATACCTCGACGGACTCGCGGCTGCCGGTTTCACCCAGGCGTCAGTGACCTTCACCAGCCAGGCCGCCCCGGGCTTGCACTCGGCCATCGTCCGCGCCAGCAAGCCCGCATCACCCGCGCAGTCGCCGGCTAGCGAGTAGACATGGCCGGGATCCCGGAAGTCTTGTTCGTCTGCACGCACAACGCGGGCCGTTCCCAGATGGCAGCGGCGCTCCTGGTCCATCAGGCCGCTGGCAGCGTGCGCGTGACGTCAGCTGGATCGCAGCCCGCCGATCAGCTCAACCCCGCCGTTGTGCAGGCGATGGCCGAGATCGGCATCGACATCTCCCGGGAGATCCCCAAGCCGCTCACGGGCGATCATGTGCAGGCTGCCGACATCGTCATCACGATGGGCTGCGGCGACGCATGCCCGATCTATCCCGGCAAGCGCTATCTCGACTGGGATCTTCCCGACCCGGCTGGACTCGACCTCCCAGCGGTGCGGCCGATCCGCGATGAGATCGACCGGCGAGTACGCGCACTCGCCGCCGAGTTGGCAGGGTGAGGCCGCCGCTGGCACCGGCTGGTGCTGCGCCGTACTGGCAGGATGTCGAGCATGCAGGTCGGGCAGCGTCTCGGCGCGGCGCTCGACGCCGCCGCGACGTCCCGCATGCCGAGATTGCGGCCGCGATCGCATTCCTTCGCCGGCACACGAGCGGTACGAGCCAAGACTTAGGTCAGCTGGCCGCCGCCCAGGCTGCTTGGTCTTCCACCTGCTGGCGGAGCCGGCCCAGTTGCTCGGCGACCCGGGCCGGCGCGGTACCGCCACGGCCGGACCTGGCGGCGATCGCGCCCTGAACCGTCAGCACCTCGCGGACGTCCG
>JASHSO010000467.1 GCA_030038715.1 Streptosporangiaceae bacterium | reverse complement strand
CCCGACCGCGGGTCCGGGGCCGCGGCCATCCGCAGCGCCCGGGCGAACGCCTTGAACTGGGCCTCCACGATGTGATGCGGGTTGCGGCCGCGCAGCACGTCCAGGTGCACGCAGATCCCGGCCGCCTGCCCGAGAGACTCGAAGAAGTGCCTGGTCAGCGTCGTGTCGTAGGTGCCGATCAGCGGCGCCATGCGCTTCGGCTCACTGTGTACCACGTAGGACCGGCCGGCCAGATCGACGGCGGCCCGCACCAGCGTCTCGTCCAGTGGCACCAGCGCGTCACCGAATCGGCAGATGCCCGCCTTGTCGCCGAGCGCCTCGCGCAGCGCCTGGCCGAGCGCGATCGCGGTGTCTTCCACCGTGTGATGAGCGTCCACCTCGATGTCCCCGCGCGCCTGGACGGTCAGGTCCAGGCTGGCGTGCCTGCCGAGCTGCGACAGCATGTGGTCGAAGAACGGCACTCCGGTGTCAGCTTGCACGACCCCCGCGCCGTCCAGGCTCAGCTCGACCAGCACCTGGGTCTCGGTTGTCACCCGGCCGATCCGCGCGGACCTGCTCACCGGCGCACCTTCCGCGCAAGGGTGCCGAGCACTTCGTCGAGCGCGGAGCGGAACGTGAAATTCTCCGCCGGTGTGCCCACCGTCACGCGCAGCCATCCGGGCGGTCCGGCTTCCCGGACCAGCACGCCGCGGTCCAGTAGCGCCTGCCAGACGGCGTGCCGGTCGGCAAATGTCCCGAACAGCACGAAATTGGTTTCGGAGTCGGCCGCGGTCAGCCCTATCTCGCGGACTCTGTCGACCAGCAGATCGCGTTCGGCGCAGATCGCCGTCACGGTCGAGAGCAATTCGCCGGAGTGCGCGAGCGCGACCCGAGCGACCGCCTGAGTGAGCGCGGAAAGGTGGTAGGGCAGCCGCACCAGCAGCATGGCGCGGACCACGTCCGGGTCCGCGGCGAGGTACCCGACCCGCGCGCCCGCCAGCGCGAACGCCTTGGACATGGTCCGTACGACGACCAGCCTCGGAAACCTGGGCAGCAGCGTCAGCGCTGTCGCCGACCGGTCGCGGGTGAACTCGGCATAGGCCTCGTCGACGATCACCATGCCGGGCGCAACCGCGCATACGGCCTCGACCACCGCCAGCGGCAGGGCGGTTCCGGTCGGGTTGTTCGGCGAGGTGAGGAAGACGATATCCGGCCGCTGACTGGTGACCGCGCGCACGGCTGCCACCGGGTCGACGCGGAAGTCCGCCGTCCGCTGCGCCGAGATCCACCGGGTCGCGGTCGTCCGCGCGATGACGGGATGCATCGAGTACGACGGCTCGAATCCGAGTGCGCTGCGGCCTGGCCCGCCGAAGACCTGCAGGAGCTGCTGGATGACCTCGTTCGAGCCATTGGCCGGCCAGGTGTGCGCGGCAGTCAGCCCGTGCCCGAGGTAGCGCGCCAGCGATTCCCGAAGCTGCCAGGCCTCTCGGTCGGGATACCTGTTCAGGCCGGCGGCGACAGCCGAGACCGCGGCCGCGATATCGGCCACGAGCGAGGCCGGCGGCGGATAGGGGTTCTCGTTGGTGTTCAGCCGCACCGCCACCTCGAGCTGCGGTGCGCCGTAACCCGCGCGGTCGGCCAGGTCCGCGCGCACCGGCAGTGGCCGCGGGCCAGTGCCGTCCGAGGCGGCAGCGCTGTCCGTCAGCCCGGGCGTCCTGGCGCCGTCGGTCACGGCGCCACCTCGCCTGCCGGAATCCGCGCTCGGACCGCCTGCACGTGCGCGTCCAGGTCCTCCGCGCCGCCGAGAGCGTCGATGTGCGGCGCCACAGCTGCCAGGCCGCGCCGGTCGCACTCCACCAGATGGCTGCAGCGCAGGAAGGTCAGCGTGCTGAGTCCGCCAGTGAACCGCGCGGTTCCGGCGGTCGGCAGGACATGGTTAGATCCCGCCAGGTAGTCGCCGAGTGAGACCGGCGCCCAGGGACCGACGAAGACAGCACCCGCGTTGCGGACGCTGCGCGCCAGGTTGGCCGCGTTCGCCGCCTGGATCTCCAGGTGCTCGGGCGCCCAGGCATCCGAAACCCGCAGTGCCTGAGTCATGTCGCCAGCCAGCACGCAGGCCGACTGGCCTGCCAGCGCCGCGGCGACCCGCTCGGCGTGCCGCGCCCTCGGCACCAGCTCGGCAAGCGCCGCGTCCACGCGATCGGCCAGGTCCTTGTCGGTGGTGATCAGCAGGCAGGCCGCCAGGGAGTCGTGCTCGGCCTGGGCGATGAGGTCGGCGGCCACGAACACCGGGTCGGCGCTGGCGTCAGCAATGATCGCTACTTCGGTCGGGCCGGCCTCCGCATCGACCGCAACCTGGCCGCGCAGCAGCCGCTTGGCCGCGGCCACGTACACGTTGCCGGGCCCGGTCACCACATCGGCAGGCGCGCACTCCTCGGTGCCGTAGCCGAGCATGGCGATGGCCTGCGCACCGCCTGCGGCGTGCACCTCGCTGACGCCGAGCAGGGCGCAGGCGGCCAGCACCACCGGATGCGGCAGGCCGTCGTGCTCGGGTCGCGGCGGCGATGCCACGGTGATCTCTGCCACCCCGGCTACCTGGGCCGGTATGACGTTCATCAGCACCGACGAGGGATAGGCAACAAGACCGCCCGGCACGTACACGCCGGCCCGGGCAACTGGCAGGTACCGCTCTGTGACGGTCGAGCCCGGCGCGACAGTCGTCGTTGTCTGCAGCGGAAGCTGGGCCTGATGGACCAACCTGGCCCGGCGGGCCGCCTCCTCGAGGGCAGCCCGGACCTGCGACTGCATATTCGCCAGCGCCTCGCCCGGTGCTTCGGCCGGCACCCGGGTGGACGGCAGGTCGATCCCGTCGAGCCTGCGCGTGTAGTCCCTGACTGCCGCGCTGCCACGGAGCCGGACGTCTTCGCAGATCGGCCGCACCGCGTCGGTGGCAGCGCGCACGTCGAGCGCGGCGCGCGGGAGCAGCTTGGCCAGCATCCCCGGCTCCGCAGCCGCCGACGTTCCTCGCAGATCCACGCGCATCAGCATTCGCCCAGCCTAGTTGGCCAGGCGCGGTCGCCAGGCGGATGGGAACCTCGCCATCCCGGGCCGCCACTCGGATCGCAACCTCGCGACCCAGGCCTAGCCAGCCAGGAGCAGTCGGGGCCAGGCTAGCGATATGCCCCGGCTTGGATCGCGTACAGGTCGGCATATGTTCCACCCCGAGCGATCAACTCGCTATGCGAGCCATACTCCGCCAGACGGCCGTCGCGGATCACTACGATCAAGTCGGCCATCGCGACCGTAGAGAACCGGTGCGACACCAGCACAGTGATCCGGCCATCCGCGCGGCTGGCCCTGGCATGATCGGCATACCGCTCGAACAGTGCATGCTCGGTCTCCGCGTCCAGCGCGGCCGTCGGCTCGTCCAGGATCGTTACCAGCGCGTGGTCCCGCATGAATCCGCGGGCCAGCGCGACCTTCTGCCACTGGCCGAAGGACAGGTCGACTCCGTCCGGCCAGCCGACCCCGAGTTGAGTGTCGAGGCCGTCCCGCAGTCTCTCGATGACGTCGCTCGCTCCTGCCCGGTGAACCGCTGCCTCGACCGCCGTGGCGTTATCGAGGCGCGCCAGGTCCCCGAGGCCGACGCTGCGCCGAGCCTGGAACTCCAGCCGGGCAAAGTCCTGGAATGCCCCAGACAGCCGCGCTCGCCACTCCTCCGGTGCCATCCGGCGCAGGTCGGTGCCGTCCACCTCGATGTGCCCGGCCGCGGGAGCGTAGAACCCGCAGATCAGCTTCACGAACGTGCTCTTGCCTGCACCGTTCTCGCCTACCACAGCGATGACAGAGCCGGCCGGCAGCGTGAGCGACACATCCCGCAGCACTGGCCTTGTCGAGCCCGGATAGCTGAAGCTGACGCCGTGCAGGGTGATGCCGCGCTGAAGGACGGTGGGTGCCGGCTGGTCGCCGGTGCCGCGGTGGGCGGCGGCGTAGCCTTCTAGCCAACCGAGGCGTCGACAGGCGTCCAGCCAGAGCCTCAGGAAGTCGACTTCGCCCACAGTCATGGCGACGTACTGGCCAAGCCTTCCGCCCGCGGTAACGACCAGCACCACATTGCCAGCCGACGAGTGCAGGCCGTAGACAGTCCAGTAGACGGCCGCGGCATACCCGATGCCGAATACGCCCCAGGCGGCTGCCATCCACAGGCCGCCGGCCCACTGCGTGGCGGACAATGTCCGGTACCAGCTCCGCCAGGACTCGGCCCACTGCGTGCGAATTGCCTGCTGGTTTCCGGTCACCCGGAGCTCCTTGGCAGGCCCTGCGGTCGTGCCCAGTGTGAAGAAGTGCCGGTAGCGGCGCTGGTCCGGCGCGGCTCTTTCCTCCGCTGCCCGCATCGCTCCGGACCGCCAGGACGACACCACCACGGTGGGCACCGCGAATACCGCGAGCAGCACCATCAGCGGGCTGACCGTCATCAGCACGCCGATCGTCAGCGCCAGGCAGGCCACCGAACTGACCGTGTCGATCAGTGCCAGCAGCATGTGGTCAAGCTGGTAGACCGATTCCCGCAGCACGGCCAGCCGATCCAGGTACTCGGGGCGCTCCTGGTGCTCGATCGTGTCGATGCCGGCTTGCAGGCCAGCCACATGGCTCTCCAGCGACACGGCAACCTTCATCCGGAACCTGCGAGTGACCCGGCCCGACGCCAGCCGCAGCAGCCAGATCGCAATGCTGGAAGCGGCCACGCCGATCGCTCCGGCCAGGACCAGGCCGCTCCGGTGCTGGGTGACGCCATCGACGACGAATTTGAGCCAGACGGCAAGCAAGGCCCCTGGCACGGTGGCCAGCACTGCCAGCACGAGCGACATGACGCCCATGCCCGGCTCAGCGTGGATGGCCCGCCGCAGCGTGCGCCACATGGTGACCAGCGCACCTGGCATCCTCGGCTCGCGGTCCATCACGCGTCCAGTCCCAGGCCAAGCTCTGCGTCCTCGTCGGCAAGCTGCGTCTCGCCAGAAAAACGCGCCGCCTGCAGCTTGAACATCGTCGCGTAACGGCCGTTTCGTGCCATCAGCGTGTCGTGCGAGCCGAGCTCCATAACCTGGCCGCGCTCCAGCACGCAGATCAGGTCGGCATGGCGAACCGTCGAGAACCGGTGCGAAACGAGGATGGTCGTGACTCCGCTGGTCACGTCCAGCAGGCGACGGAAGATCTCCGCCTCGCCCCGGACGTCGAGCTGCGCTGTCGGCTCGTCGAGTATCACGACGCCCGCGCCTCGGCGCACCGCGCACATCGCCCGGGCCAGCGCCACCCGCTGCCACTGCCCGCCGGACAGGTCCGTGCCTCCCGCGTAGGCCTTTGACAACACCGCGTCCAAGTCGGCAAGGTCGGCAGCACCCGCCTGGCCGAGCGCCCAGTCGACGTCGGCGTCGCTGGCTCCGGCAGGCGCCACGTTGCTTCGCAGTGACAGGTCGTACCTGATGTAATCCTGGAAAACCGTCGCCAGGCGCGACCGCCAGCCAGCCAGGTCAAGCTCTCTGAGGTCGATGCCGTCGACCTCGATGCGACCGTCTGTCGGGTCGTACAGGCGGCAGATCAGCTTGGCGAGCGTCGTCTTGCCCGCGCCGTTCTGGCCGACGATGGCTAGCGACATGCCAGCCGGGATTGTGAGGTCCAGGCCAGACAGCACCGGCGTCCCGCCAGGGTAGGCGAAGCTGACGTCGCGCAGCCTGATCTCGCTGCCAGGCAGTCCGAGCGCGGGGCGGTCACCCGATGGCAGCGCGCCGAAGTCTGCCATCCGCCGCTGCATGCCATCCACGACCAGGCCCGGCCTGGCGGCTGTGTCGAACCACCAGTCGAAGTCCGCGATGCCGAGCACCGCGGAGCCTACTAGCGCTCCGATGTACACCACCAGGGCCCCCAGGCTCACCCGGTGGGTCAGGGCAGCCTCTACTAGCGCCCAGATCACCAGGGCGTTGCCTGCCACTGCGGCCAGCGCGGCCCAGACGAGCGATCGCTCGCGCAACCGCATGGCCTCCAGCGACAGCTCGAGAAGCTGGCGCCGGTAGCAGCCGAACCGGTGCACTGTCCAGCCTGCGAGACCGAACAGCCGCAGCTCCTTGGCAGCGGGGACGTCGACCGCCAGCCGGTAGGCGTAGTCGGCGTTCCGCTGGGACCTGATCACGTCGTCCGAGCGCCAGCTCCGCCAGACGGTGCTCTCACGCAGCAGCCGGTGCGTGACGAGCCAGCACGCCACCAGCACGAGCGGTGCCCACCATGCGAACCAGAACAGGATGACCGCGCTGGCGACTCCGGCGCCCACCTCTACTAGGCCGTTCGCCACGAAGGGCAGGCACAGCCGCATCGGCGGCGCCGTGATGCCCAGGTCGAAGTCACGTGCCAGCGTGAAGTCGTCGGCCAGCCCCGGGTCTTCCAGGTGAACGACGCCGTTCGGCTCGATCGCCGACCGCAGCAGGCGCCCGTGCAGGTCTGCGCCCGCGAGCGCACCGAGGTTCGCGCTCACCGAATCGTGCACCGGGCTGAGCACGAGGATCAGGATCGACGATGCCGCCACGAAGGCCAGCGACCAACCGGGCCGTGACCCGGTGCTTACGGTCCCGACCAGTGCGCCGGTCGCCACGACCAGCCCAGCGGGAAGCAGTGCCCGGCCAGCAACCAGAGCCCACCACGCTCTGGCCAGGCCGCGACTGGCCCGGGGGAGCACCCGGAAGACCAGGTGCCACTCGGCGGACCGCCGGATCGAGCGCATGCCACCTTCTTAGCACCGGCCGCCGACAGCATCAGCGGGAGCGCTTGGCTGGTCGGCCGCTCCGGCGAGCCCGCTCCCCGTGCTGGCGCCGGTCGGTTCTTCTCGGCTCTGGCATGATGCTGCGGTGCCTACTCACGTCGCCCTGCTGCGCGGGGTGAACGTCGGCGGCAAGAAGCTCGCCATGACCGAGCTGCGCGCGGTCGTGGCTTCCCTCGGGCATGCCGACGTGTCGACCTACATCCAAAGCGGCAACGTGTTGTTCACGCCGCACGCGGCGGGAGAGGCGGGACGGGGCGAGTCAGCCGAGGCGGCCGGTGCTGCCCGCCTCGCCGCACAGCTCGAGCAGGCCATCGCGGCGGAAATCGGCCTGCAGGCCCGTGTCGTCGCGCTCTCCAGGGACGAGCTGGCCAATGTCGTGCGCGACAACCCCTACCTGGGCGAACCTAACCCGCGGCTGGTGCACGTGGTGTTCCTGCCCGAGCAGCCCGGTCCGGACCTGGCCGCCTGGGTGGCAACCGCGCAGCGGCAGGCGGCGGCGAAGGGCAGCCGCGACCAGGCCGCGGTAACGGGGCGTGCCGTCTACCTGCACACACCCGACGGATACGGGCGGAGCGAGCTCGCCGCCCTGTTCACCAAGGCGGGCGGGCCTACCTCGGCCCGGGTGGCAGGCACGGCGCGGAACTGGGCCACGGTCATCAAGCTGCTTGAGCTCTGTGGCAGCTGACGGCGCGGGACTCACTCGACGATCTTGGTTATCGGGATCTCCAGGATGTCCCTGCCTCCGGCCGACTTCAGCGCCGGAATCAGCGTGTTGACGCCCCGCTTTGGCACAACTGCCTCTACCGCGTGCATGTCGCCGCGGGCCAGCGATGTGATCGTCGGGGACGTCATGGCGGGCAGGATAGTGGTGACCGCGGCTAGGTCGGCGGCAGCCACGTTGAGCTTCAGCAGCACGCTGCCCCTGGCGCTGATCGCGCCGCGCAGCAGCAGCGCGATGTCTTCCATTGCCTCGCGCTTGGCCGGGTCGGCGTAGGCGGCGGGATTGGCAACGAGCTCGGTGTAGCTGGTCAGCAGGGTGTCCAGGATCCGCAGGCCGTTGCGCTGCAGCGAGGCACCGGTCTCGGTCAGGTCCACGATCGCGTCCACGATGTCGGGCACCTTGGCCTCGGTGGCGCCGTAGGACGGTATCACCACGGCCTTGACTCCGCGGTCCTCCAGGTAGCTGCGGGTCAGCGCGGGGAACTCGGTGGAGATCCGGACGCCGTCGGGCATGTCCGTCGCTGTCTGCCACGGCACGGCGGCAGGTACGGCGAGCACCACGCGGACCGGCTCGGTCGTTGCCTTGGAGTACTGAAGTTCGCCGAGCGATGCTACGTTCGCGCCGGTCTCGGTGATCCAGTCGCGCCCGGTGATGCCGAAGTCGAACAGGCCCTGCTCGACGTAGGACGGGATCTCCTGCGGCCGCAGGAAGCGCACCCGGTCGATCCGCGGGTCCTCGATCAGGGCGTGGTAGTC
>JASHSO010000466.1 GCA_030038715.1 Streptosporangiaceae bacterium | reverse complement strand
CCATCGCCGCCGCGTCGGCCCGCCCAACGTACCCGCCTGCGGCCAGCGCCGCCAGAGCCGGCAGCGTGCCTGGCTGCCGCAGCGCCTCGTCGGCCCGGCCGTGCACGAGCTGCAGCAGCTGCACGGCAAACTCGATGTCCCGCAGCCCACCGGCTCCCAGCTTGAGCTCGCGGCCCGCCTCGGCCGCGGATAGGTTCGCGACCACCCTCCGGCGCATCGCCTGTACGTCGGGGACGAAGTCGTCGCGCTGGGCAGCGCGCCACACCAGCGGCGTCACCGCATCCAGGTAGGCCGCGCCGAGCTCGGCGTCACCCACCGCGAACCTGGCCTTGAGCAGTGCCTGGAACTCCCAGGTCTTGGCCCACCGCTCGTAGTACGCCAGATGGCTGGCCACGGTTCGCACCAGCGGTCCGTCGCGACCCTCCGGGCGCAGGTTGGCGTCGACCGGGAAAAGCTGGCCCTCAGGGGTGCTCCGCGTGCAGACCCTGATCAGCCCGGCCGCCAGCGCCGTCGCCGAGCGCAGCGCGGCCGCCTCGTCCGGCGTGCCCGTGCCGGGATGCGCGGGCCCGGCCACGAAGATCACGTCGACGTCGCTGGCGTAGTTCAGCTCGCGGGCGCCGCACTTGCCCATCACGATCACGGCAAGCCGACAGGGAACCGAGCCTGCGGGCAGCTCAGCCCGCGCGATCTCCAGCGCCGCAGCCAGCGCTGCAACGGTCAGGTCAGAAAGTCCGGCCATTACAGCATCGACCGGGTCGGCCCCGGTCAGGTCACTGGCCGCGATCTGCAGCAGACACCGCCGGTAGGCACTGCGCAGCCGGCTGGCGGGGTCGCCCGGAGTCGTCGCGCCGACTGCCGCGAGCAGTTCGCCGCGCTGCTCGTCCGCGGTGATTTTCGGCGGGAACGGGGTGCCCCCGGCAAGCAGCCGCCAGTCAGCTCGGTGCCGGCATAGGTGATCGCCAAGCGCCGCGCTCGCCCCGAGCACGGCCACCAGCCGGTCGCGCAGCCCGCCGTCCGCGCGCAACGCGCTGCGCAGCTCTTCGTCGGGGTTCATCCTGGCCAGCGCGGCCAAGGCGAGATCGGGATCGGCCGCGGCGGCAATGGCCTCCAGAACGCGAGCGTCCGGCCCTACCGCGTCCAGGCCCAGCTCGGCGATGAGCTGCCGGGCCCGGGCAGTGTCGGCGAAGCCCATCGTCGCGAGCTGCCCGGCCAGGGTTCCGCGCGGCATGCTCACTCCAGCACCGTAGCCAACCCGGCCCGGCAGCCGTCACAGCACGCCGAGATACCTGTCCAGCTCGAATTCGGTGACCTGACGGCAGTACTCTTGCCATTCCTGCCGCTTGTTGCGCAAGAAGAAGTCGAACAGGTGCTCGCCGAGCGTCTCGGCGACCAGCTCGCTGCCCTGCATGACGCCGATGGCTTCGGACAGGTCTTGCGGCAGCGGCGCGATGCCAAGCGCACGCCGCTCCGCCGACGTCAGCGCCCAGACGTCGTCCTCGGCGCCGGGCGGCAGCTCGTAGTCGTCCTCGATGCCCTTGAGTCCCGCGGCCAGTATGACGGCGAAGGCCAGGTACGGATTGCAAGCCGAGTCGATGGACCGGAACTCGATCCGGGTGGCGTTGCCCTTCTGCGGCTTGTACAGCGGCACCCGGATCAGCGCCGACCTGTTGTTGTGCCCCCAGCAGATGTATGCGGGCGCCTCGCCGCCAGCCCCGGCGATCCGCTCGGTCCCTCCCCACAGCCGCTTGTAGGAGTTCACCCACTGATTACAGACCGCGGTGATCTCGGCGGCGTGCCGCAGCAGGCCCGCGATAAACGACCGGCCCACCTTCGAAAGCTGCAGCTCAGCCCCTGGCTCGTGGAAAACGTTGCGGTCGCCTTCGAACAGCGACATGTGGGTGTGCATGCCCGAGCCAGGATGTTCGGTGAACGGCTTGGGCATGAACGAGGCGTAGACGCCCTGCTGCAGCGCCACCTCCTTCATCGCCAGCCGGAACGTCATGATGTTGTCGGCGGTGCTGAGCGCGTCCGCGTAGCGCAGGTCGATCTCCTGCTGGCCTGGCGCGCCCTCCTGGTGGCTGAACTCGACCGAGATGCCGAGCCCCTCCAGCATCGTGATCGCCTCGCGCCTGAAATCGTGCGCGATCGCGTGTGGCGTGTGGTCGAAGTAGCCGCCCGCGTCTACCGGTCGCGGCCTGGCGCCCGGTTCCGGCTTCTCCCGCAGCAGGAAGAACTCGATCTCCGGGTGGGTGTAGAAGGTGAATCCGAGTCGCGCAGCCTTGGCTAGCGCCCGCTTGAGCACGTTGCGGGGGTCGGCGTAGGACGGCGAGCCGTCTGGCAGCAGGATGTCGCAGAACATCCGGCCGGTGCCGGCAGATTCGCCGCCGGCCGGCATGAGCTGGAACGTCGAGGGGTCTGGCTGGGCGATCATGTCAGCCTCGTAAACCCGGGCGAATCCCTCGATGGCCGAGCCGTCGAAGCCGATCCCCTCGGCGAAGGCACCCTCAAGCTCGGCGGGTGCCACCGCCACCGACTTCAGGTAGCCCAGCACGTCGGTGAACCACAGCCGGACGAACCGGATATCACGCTCCTCGAGCGTGCGCAAGACGAACTCTTCCTGCCTGTCCACCGCCACAGTCTGCCCGGTCCATGTTTCCTGGTTGTTACCTGCCCGCGTGGCCGCAGCCTAGGCTGGACAGGTGCCACAGCTGAGGATCGGGCTCGCCCAGGTCAACGCGACCGTCGGCGACCTGGCCGGGAACAGCGACAAGGTCCTCGAGTGGACCATGCGCGCGGCCGAGCAGGGCGCCAGGATCGTGGTGTTCCCGGAGATGATGCTGACCGGCTATCCGGTCGAGGACCTCGCGCTGCGTCGCTCGTTCGTGGACGCCTCCATCGCGACCGTGCGCAGTCTGGCCGCCGAACTGGCCGCCGAGGGCCTGGACGGCGTGGCCGTCGTCGTCGGCTATCTGGACCGGCGGCCTGGCCAGCACCCCGGGGTCGGCGTGCCGGCCGGGGCCCCGCTCGATGCTGTAGCAGTGCTGCACGCCGGAAGCCTGGTCATCCAGTCGGCCAAGCATCACCTGCCGAACTACGGCGTGTTTGACGAGTTCCGCTACTTCCTGCCCGGCAACACGCTGCCGGTGTTCCGGTTGCCCGCCCACGGCGGCGAACCGGTCGACGTAGCCGTCGCCATCTGCGAGGACCTGTGGCAGGACGGCGGGCCGGTGGCACTGGCCAGGCAGGCCGGGGCTGGCCTGCTCGTGGTGCCGAACGCCTCGCCGTACGAGCAGAACAAGGACGATGTCAGGCTGGAGCTGTGCCGGCGGCGAGCAGCCGAGGCCGGGGCGGCGCTCGCGTACGTGAACATGGTGGGCGGCCAGGACGAGCTGGTCTTCGACGGCGACTCCATCATCGTGGCCGCCGACGGCCGGCTGCTCGCTCGCGGACCGCAGTTCGACGAGGCGCTGGTGCTAGCCGACCTGGCCCTGCCAACCGCAGACCCGGCGGCTAAGGCAGGCAAGCAGCGGGCGGACGCGGCGGACGGCACGACGATGTCGATCGAGCGGGTCAAGCTGGTGCCGCTGCCCGCGCCCGAGCCGGGCGAGTCGCTCGCCGAGGCGATGCTATGGCCCAGGCTGTCCGACCTCGCCGAGAGGCAACGAGTCGGTGTCCAGCTGGCCCGGCGCCAGCTCCGCGTGCCTCACGGCATAAGGCTGATCCACTGGTTCAGATGCTGGCTGAACGTCAGGTGCGACCACTGTCCCGGAACCTTGGCCGTCAGGTCTTCCATCCGTTTCAGTTCCACGCCCGCCCAGTCCGTTGCGGCGCGAACATGGATGCTCTTATGGAATTGATGGTCCGTGGCATTCTTCGTCAGTAGTTGCGCTGCACGGAGCGTGTACCACTCCCCTCCCCCCGACTGGTCGCTGCCTGGGTACCACTGGCGATGCTTCTCGTCGACGCCGGTCGGCTCGAAAGCGCGCTCGGTGTCG
>JASHSO010000465.1 GCA_030038715.1 Streptosporangiaceae bacterium | reverse complement strand
TGCTGCTCTGGATTGGCGTTGTAGTTGATCCGCCCGCCTTGCAGGCCCAGGCAGTTGAAGATCAACGCGCCGCTCAGCCGCCCCGGGGATTGCAGGAGGTCGGTCGCTGTAGCGGGCCATTGCGTGGTCAGGAACGTCATCAGCGAGATGTCCGGCACCGCCGTTCCCGGCGGCATCTGCTTGATGGCGCCAATGTTCGGCTGACCGGCGAACAGCTCGTCGAACGCCCACTTCAATCCCGGCGAGAAGGGCAGCGGTGAGCTGTGGGCCGGGAAGCACGACAGCAACAGGATGTTCGGGCAGTCCGGGCTCGTCTGGCTCTGCGCCGGGTCGCCGCCCTTCTGGAGCTTGTCGAACACCTTCATGTACAGCCGATTGGTGTCGTAGTACGGGCTCGGACCCTTGGCGTTTGCGGAGTCAAACGGCCCCGGCCGGGCGAGCAGGAGGTCGGGATCGCTCTTGCGAGCTTCGAGCCACTCGTCGTGGACCTGCTGGTCCTCATCCGACTCGGTGATCACCGTGCACTCGATGTAGTACGAGCGGTCCGGTCCCGCCAGCAGGATGTCGACGTCGCGGCCGGTCGCCAACGGCGCGTCGAAGCTGACCGTCCATGTGTCGTTGTCCTCGGCGAAGGCGAGCGCGCGGGCTTTGGCCGCGGTCTCGACGAGCCCAGCCCGGAACTTCCGCAGCTCGCCCGGCCTGGCGGAGAGCCACGCAGTTGCCTGGACGGGATCCGATGTCGGATGGTCCCGAGTCAGCCGGACGTCGCTGTCGAGCAGCGCGATCGCGTCCGCGCGCCATGGGGCGATCGCCCAGCCAAGCAGCGGCGGCCACTCCGCCTGCTCGAGATCGGGCTCAGCCTCGACCCACGCTCGCTGCCTCTCGAGGTAGTCATCGGTCAGGACGGCCGCGATCGAGCTGCCGGCCGGCAGCCCGTGCACCACGGTCTCCAGCGCGTCAATCAGCGCCAGCGTGCTCTGACGGACGATGTCACTGGTGGCCACGGCAGGATCGTACGGGACCTCGTCCGCTTCCGCCCGCAGCGCCACATTTGCTCGTGCAGTTATCCCGGTGGATCTCCGGGGCCGAGGAGCTGCGCCTGGTCACCGAACGAATCACCGGCTCGCACTCGGCGCGGGCTACATGGTCCGACGCGGCCCCTCTGCCGCGCCTGTCGGCGCAGTTGCGGGCAGGCCATGCCTGCCCCGCGGAACACAGCCCGCGCTGCGATGTACCTGCGGTGTCCCTCATGCTGACCTGCGGCCTGGGCAGGATCGGGGAAGCCGGGTACGTGGCCGAGGATCCGCCAATCGGGCCGCGCCGACTGCGCACCAGCCCGGACGGGCAGTTCGGTCATGACAACTTCGAGTACCTTGCCGGTGACCTCGGATAGACCTGGCGGCCTGGTCGGCAGCCGGACGTCAGGCGCCTGTGCCCGCCGCTCCGCCGAGGAGCGGCCCAGGCCAGTCGTCATCACCGGTCCGGGCCCACCGCCGTTCGTCGTACCTGGCCAGATTCGCGCCGCGCTCAGTGCCCGCCAGCTCGCGCAGCCGGTCTGGCGAGGCCAGGATCGACTCCAGCTCGGCCTGTTCGGCCACTACCTGGTCGTATTCAGCGCTGAGTCGCTGGCGCCGCTGCGGCGACAGCGCCAGCAGCTGGAGGTCCAGCACTGCCCTGGCCTGATTGTGGTCGATGTCCAGCAGTTCCATCAGGCTTGCCTGGGCGGCTTCGAGCGAGTCAGTGGTCTCGACGAGCGCCCTGACCGCGTCGAGGTTGCCCAGGGCCGCCACGATTGCGTGAAGGATGCGACCGCGCTCATGAAGTGCACGGATCCGCGCCCGTGTGCCCGCGACGATCGCGTCCAGCTGGAAGCCGGGCGGCGTCTTGCCGTCCCGCAGACTCAGGAACTCGACCTCGGCGGACTCCAGCATTGCGGTCCGCTCGGCGACGAAACGGCGGACGTGCTCGTGCGCCTCATGCCGCTCGAACGCGGTCTTGTCGCGGTACAGCTCATAGAAGATCCGCTGCCGCGGGTTCCCCTCAACGATGTGACAGGCATAGATCAGGGTGTCGTATTCCCGCTCGCGGATGGCGGACGCGGTCTCTTCCGTCAGCCGGTCGAATGCCTCTTCTGACCCAGGACGCACTGTGAACCGGCCGATGAGTGCGAACGGCGCGGCGTCCTCAGGCACGTGTCTCCCTCATCAGGAACTGTGTGGGACCGAGCGTACTCGGGGCCGCATTCTGCCTGCCAGCAATGCCAGCGACGCCGAACGTCGCCAGAGCCGGGCCGGGCGAGGTACTAGCCCGCTTCGCCGACCACGGTCCGCAAAGCAGCTCGGCGCACCCGGACCAAGACGTGGGCGGCAGCCGTCACGCGTCGCTCAAGCACGAGACTGGCGGGATCGTGGTGACCTGATAGGCACGGGGACTGCGCGCTCCTGGCAGGCCCAGGCTGATGAGTGGCCCAGCCCCAGGTCGCGGGCCGCACGAGCATGTCGGCTGCAAGCGCGGCCCCGGCAGGTGTTCCAGTGCGTGTACTGATCCGTATGCCGATGCGTGGACCTGCTGAGAACGGTAACCCCGCCTCCGGCGTAACAGCAGGACAAGCGGCCTGTGACTATTCCGGTGCTCGCCCAGACTGACAAGGTAAACAGGGGTGTCTTACGCCGATACGGGCCGCGGGCGGGTGCGAGGGAGGCCGTCAGCCGGCCGGGCGGCTAGCCCTGCGCCGGGCAGCGAGCCCGACGGCAGCCTCGGGGTGACAACCACAGGCATCGGGCTGCGCGGCGCACAGCGTACGCGTGTCGCGCTGCCAGGCGACAGCCGCGTATCCGGCCGTGGCCCGGCGCCGCGACGTGCACCGGGCCACCTGTCGCGCCGCTGCCCGAATGGCGCGGTCGGCAGCGTAAAAAGCCGGCCCGAAAACGCGATTTGGTCAGTGTCAGCGGACGCGCGGCACGCGGGGCCGCCCGAGCCATGGCACGACCCGACACCGTCACCAGCGCGCGGCACGGTCAGCTGGCCGTGCACCACATCGAGACCGAGCCGATGACCGGCCAGCAGCGCGACCGGGCGGTCAGCGCGC
>JASHSO010000464.1 GCA_030038715.1 Streptosporangiaceae bacterium | reverse complement strand
TCATCGAGTCCGGGCTGCTGCCGGACGGCTCCGTGCAGCTCATTTGCGGCGGCGTCGGCGACCTGTTCGACCACCTCACTGAGCAGGATCTGGTGTCGTTCACCGGCTCCGCTGCCACGGCACGGCAGCTTCGCGCTCACCCGGTGGTGGTCGGCAGGGCGGTCCGGTTCAACGCCGAGGCCGACTCGCTGAACTGCTCGATCCTCGGACCGGACGCCGGGCCCGGGACGGCGGAATTCGACCTGTACGTGCGGCAGCTCGTCACCGAAATGACTGTCAAGGCCGGGCAGAAGTGCACAGCTATCAGGCGTGCGCTCGTTCCGATCGGCCTGGCAGATGCCGTGGCCGCGGCTGCCGCAGGCAAGCTGGCCGAGGTCGTTGTCGGTAACCCGGCCGAGCCGGGCGTGCAGATGGGCCCGCTAGCCAGCCTCGAGCAGCGTGCGGAAGTGCGACGCGGAGTCAAGGCGCTGCTGGGCGGTGCGTCGCTGGTCTTCGGCTCTGCCGAGCACGTGGAGGTGGCCGGGGCCGACCCCGAGCGAGGTGCGTTCATAGCGCCGCTGCTGCTGCGCTGTGCTGATCCTGGTCGGCCTGAGCCGCACGAAATCGAAGCATTCGGGCCGGTCGCGACCGTCATCGGGTACGGCAGCACGGAGCAGGTCATCCAGCTCGCGGCTCGCGGCCGCGGCAGCCTGGCGGGGTCTGTGGTTACCGCCGACGCCGACTTCGCCCGCGATGTCGTGCTGGGGATTGCGCCATGGCATGGCCGACTGCTCGTGCTGGACAGTGCTGACGCGGCCGAGTCGACGGGCCATGGCTCGCCGCTGCCTTCGCTGGTGCACGGCGGCCCGGGCCGGGCTGGAGGCGGGGAGGAACTGGGCGGCGTCCGTGGCGTGCTGCACTACATGCAGCGGTCGGCTCTACAAGCCAGCCCGCATGTGCTGGCCGCGGTTACGGGTCGCTGGGTGCCCGGAGCCGCGCGCAACATCGAGGGCGTCCATCCCTTCCGCAAGCCGCTGGCCGACCTGCGGCCTGGCGACGCCGTGGTGGCCGGGCCGCGCCGGGTGACACTGCCGGACATCGAGCACTTCGCCGAGTTCACCGGCGACACCTTCTACGCGCACATGGACGAAGAAGCGGCGAAGGCGAACCCGTTCTTCGACGGCCGGGTCGCGCACGGATACCTGGTGCTCTCGCTCGCGGCCGGGCTCTTCGTGCAGCCCGATCCCGGCCCAGTGCTGGCCAACTACGGCATCGAGAACCTGCGCTTCCTCACGCCGGTCTACCCCGACGACGAGCTGACGGTGACGTTGACTTGCAAGCAGATCATCCCGCGGGGAGATGCGGACCACGGCGAGGTGCGCTGGGACGCCGACGTGACCAACCAAGACGGTGCGTCTGTCGCCAAGTACGACGTGCTGACCATGGTCGCGAAGCACTGGCCGACCGGGTAGGCGCGGGCTAAGGGGTCCGCTATAATTACCGACCGAATGATCGGTTAGTCGAGGAGCGTGGATCACGGACGGCCCGGTCGACCGGAAGGACCTTGAACGGCATTTCGAGGAAACGATCACCCGCGAGCGGCGGATCGAGCCTCGGGACTGGATGCCGGATGCCTACCGCAAGACCATGATCCGGCAGATCGCCCAGCACGCCCACTCGGAGATCATCGGCATGCAGCCGGAAGGCAACTGGGTCACCCGGGCGCCCTCGTTGCGGCGCAAGGCGATCCTGCTCGCCAAGGTGCAGGACGAGGCCGGGCACGGGCTGTACCTGTACTCGGCGGCCGAAACGCTCGGCGCCGACCGGGAAGACCTGACAGCCAGGCTGATCTCGGGCGCGCAGAAGTACTCGTCGATCTTCAACTACCCGACGCTGACCTTCGCCGACGTCGGGGTCATCGGCTGGCTCGTGGACGGCGCTGCGATCTGCAACCAGGTACCGCTGTGCCGCTCCTCCTACGGGCCGTATGCGCGGGCGATGATCCGCATCTGCAAGGAGGAGTCGTTCCATCAGCGCCAGGGTTACGAACTGCTGATGACGATGATGCGCGGCACGCCGGCGCAGCGTGAGATGGTGCAGGACGCCACGAACCGCTGGTGGTGGCCGTCACTGATGATGTTCGGCCCGCCGGACGCCGAGTCGCCCAACACTGCGCAGTCGATGCGCTGGCGGATCAAGCGCCACACGAACGACGAGCTGCGGCAGCGGTTCGTCGACATGACGGTCCCCCAGGCTGCCGCGCTCGGCGTGACGCTGCCCGACCCGCTGCTGCGCTGGAACGACGAGCGCGGCAACTACGACTTCGGTGAAGTCGACTGGGCCGAGTTCAAGCGGGTTGTCGCCGGAAACGGCCCGTGCAACGCGCAACGGATCGAGCACCGGCGGGCGGCGCACGAGGGCGGCGCGTGGGTGCGGGAAGCGGCGGCGGTGCATGCGGCCAAGCGGGCGGCGCGGAAGGAGGCTGCGGCGTGAGCGATGCGACCTTCAGGGACGGGAACGTGGCTGACGCCACCGAACCGCCGCGCTCAAGCTGGCCGCTGTATGAGGTGTTCCTGCGCAGCAAGCGCGGGCTCAATCACGTGCACGTCGGCTCCCTGCACGCGGCGGACGCGCAGATGGCGCTGCACCACGCCCGGGACCTGTACACCCGGCGGAACGAGGGCGTCAGCATCTGGGTCGTCAAGGCGGCCGACATCACCGCCTCCAGCCCGGAGGAGAAGGACCCGTTCTTCGCCCCGAGCGGGGACAAGGTGTACCGGCATCCGACGTTCTACGAGATCCCCGATTCGGTCCCGCACATCTGAGATGGGCTTCGACACCGCCTACGAGGCGATCAGCGAGGAAGCGGACACCGGCCACCGGTGGGCGTTCGGGACGGGCTGCACCGATCCGCTAGCCGGGGTCGACACCACGGTGCCCGACGGAGTCGACTGCGCGGACCTCGGCGCCTACTGCCTCATGCTCGGCGACGATGCGCTGATCATGTCGCACCGGCTGCAGCAGTGGCTGGCCAGCGCGCCGGAACTGGAGGAGGAAACCGCGCTAGCCAACATCGCGCTCGACCTGCTCGGACAGGCTCGTCTGCTGTTGTCCAGGGCCGGAACGGCCGACGGCTCCGGCCGGTCCGAGGACGACTATGCCTACGGACGTGGCGAGCGGGAGTTCCGCAACGTGCGGCTGGCCGAGATGGCCGACGCCGACTTCGGCGGGCTGATCGCCCGGCTGCTGGTGTTCAGCACCTGGCGGCTCGCGCTGCTCAGCCGACTGCGCGCGTCTCGCGACCCGGTACTCGCCGCGGTCGCGGCGCAGGGCGTACGGGAAGTCACCTATCACCGTGACTATGCAGCGCGGTGGGCGATCAGGCTCGGCGACGGCACGGACCATTCGCGCGAGCGGATGCGGGCCGGCCTGGCCGCCGCTGCTCCGTACGCCGCCGAGCTGTTCGAGCGGACGCACGTCGAGCGGCGGCTGGCCGCGGCCGGGGTTGCGGTGGACCCGCCCGGCCTGCGGTCCGAGTTCGACGAAGTCCTCGGCACGGTGCTCGGCGAGGCGGGGCTGGAGTGGGCGGACGCGCCCGGCCTGCCGGGGCTCGGAAGGGCACCCGGTGGAACGTCCGCCCAGGCTGGCAGCATCGGTCAGGCCGGGCGTGACGGGATCCACACCGAGTCGATGGGCTATCTGCTGGCCGAGCTCCAGTCGGTGGCCAGAGCCATGCCGGGGGCGACCTGGTGAGCGGGGCTGGTGTGGGTGCGCAGGCGGCTTCGGCCGCGCCCGCCGGGGCGGGCGCGGCCGAAGCGAGTTCCCCGGAGCTGGCCAGGTCCGTCGCGGCAGCCGTGCCCGACCCGGAACTACCCATGCTGACAGTCGGCGATCTAGGCATTCTGCGGGAGGTCGCGGTGGACGGCGACCGGGTGACGGTGTGGCTGACGCCCACGTACTCGGGCTGTCCCGCGGTGCACGAGATCCGGCGCCAGGTGTCAGCCAGGCTGGAGCTGGCGGGTTTCGGCGAGGTCGAGGTGCGGACGGTGCTCAGCCCGCCATGGTCGAGCGACTGGATCACCCCGGAAGGCCGCCGGAAGCTGGCCGGGGCTGGCGTGGCTCCGCCGCGTTCCGGTCTTGATAGTCAGCCTGCCGGGCCGGTGCCGCTGACGCTGCGGGAGGAGCGCGGTCCGGCCGTGGATTGTCCGTTGTGCGGGTCGGCGCAGACCGTGCGGACCGCGGCGTTCGGGGCCACGGCGTGCAAGGACCTGTACCGCTGCCGCGACTGCGGTGAGCCGTTCGAGCACGTCAAGGAGATCTGAGCGTGGCCGCGGCCGACGTGGACGCGCGCACGGCACGGCGGCAGTTCCACCAGCTCACCGTGGCCAGGATCGACCGGCTCTGCGAGGACGCCGTGGCCGTCACCTTCGAGGTGCCTGCCGAGCTCGCGAGTGAGTTCGCGTTCCGGCCGGGGCAGTCGTTGACGCTGCGCCGGGTCGTCGGCGGCCAGGAGGAGCGCAGGTCCTACTCGATCTGCGCGCCGGCCGGTGAGCCGCCGCGGATAGGAGTGCGCGAGGTGCCGGGTGGTGCCGTTTCCGGCTGGCTGGTCCACGAGGTGTCCCCCGGCGACCGGGTCGAGGTGCAGCCGCCGTCCGGTGCGTTCACCGCCGATATGTCGGCGCCTGGCCGGCACGTGCTGATCGCGGCCGGCTCGGGGA
>JASHSO010000463.1 GCA_030038715.1 Streptosporangiaceae bacterium | reverse complement strand
TCCAGGATCTGCGCAGGCGACTGGCCAGAAGCGCTCTCGACCGGCAGGCCGGCAGCCATCCGCCGGATCCGGCCAGCAATCCGCACGCCGAAGAACTCGTCCATCGCGCTGGCGACGATCGAGGAGAACCTGGCCCGCTCGAGCAGGGGAACGTTCTTGTCCTCGGACAGCTCCAGCACGCGCTGGGCGAACCGCAGCCAGCTGTCCTCCCGGTCCAGGAACCGGTCGGCGGGCAGCCGAATGGACAGCCGGCTCTGCTCCGCCGCTCGCTGTTCGCGCATTGCGGCCCTGGACCGGGCGCGCGCCGCCGCCTGTGCGTGTTTGCGCGCTCGCTCCCGAGTCGCCTCGTACTCGAGTTCGGCAGCTGCGGTGCGGTCGGCGGGTTCCACGTCCTCATTGTCCCCATGCTGGTGCTGTGCAAAAGACGCCAGGTATCCGCTACTGAGGAGTAGGGTCCGGGAACGAGGCGGAGCCAGGCGAATGGAGACCAGATGCGAATCGGCACCATGGTGGCCGAACCGACGGGCCCAGATGCGCTGACCAAGCTTGCCGGCGAGCTGAGAGCAGCGGCCGATGACGGGTTCGCGTCAGCCTGGCTGGCCAACATCTTCGGCCTGGACGCGCTGACCGCGCTTGCGGTAGCCGGCAGCCAGGTACCGGGCATCGAGCTCGGCACCGCGGTGGTCCCGACCTATCCCCGGCATCCAGCGGCGCTGGCACAGCAGGCGTTGACCGCCTCGCTCGCCGTCGGCGGGCGGCTCGTGCTCGGGATTGGCCTGTCGCACCAGATCGTGATCGAGGACATGTACGGCTACAGCTTCGATAAGCCAGCTGTGCACATGCGCGAGTACCTGGCGGCGCTCGTCCCGCTGCTGGCCGGGCAGCCCGCCGACGTCGACGGCGCGGCCGTGCGTGCGCACATCGGCCTGAACACACCCCGTTCCGTTCCGAAGCTTCCGTTGCTGCTCGCCGCGCTCGCTCCCCGAATGCTCCGCCTGGCCGGCGAGCTTGCCGACGGCACCGTGCTGTGGATGACCGGTCCAGCCACCGTGCGCGACTACATCGCTCCGGCCATCACCGCAGCCGCTGACGGCGCGGGGAAGCCGAGCCCGCGGATCGTCTGCGGCCTGCCGGTCTGTGTCACCGACGATCCGGGCCAGGCGCGCGCGAGGGCGAACGAGGCCTTCTCCATCTACGGGCAGCTGCCGTCCTACCGCGCGATGCTCGACCGGGAGGGCGCAGCGCAGCCCGGGGATGTCGCCATCGTGGGGGACGAGGACGCCGTCGCGGCCCAGTTCGCGGCGCTGGCCGAGGCTGGCGTCACGGACTTCGCCGCTGCCGAGTTCGCCACCGGCGGCGACCGGCAGCGGACTCGGGCCCTGCTGCGCTCGCTGATCGGGGCGGCTCCCGGTTAGCGCACGACACGGCTCGCAATCAGCTCGGTCAGCAGCCGCTCTTGCAGGTGTTCCTCGCTGACGGCGCGCCCAGTCGACCGCATCAGCTCGGCCAGGCGCGGATCCCACGGGCTGGGCTCGGCCCAGCCCTTCAACGGCTCGCCGCCACCGTCGGCCACGGCAGCCTCGTAGTCGGTGACCGACATCAGCCAGGGCTGGGCGCCAAGCCGCCGGATGGCAGTGGCCGTCGCACGCAGGCCGGGCCAGCTGAAATCGGCGTGCCAGTGCACTGTTGACCCGCTACTCGCGGCCGCGTGCAGCAACCGGGTGCAGGCCACCGACGCTAGGCCTTCGGTGCACACCAGCGCCGGGCAGTCAGCGCCGAGCCTGTCGGCAGCGGCCCGCAGCACCGCCGAGCTCGCGCAGACGAACACGTCCAGCGCCCACGGCAGCACGCCAGACCCGGTTAGCTGGCGCAGCGTGGCGCGAAACGGCTGCCCGGCGTCCGCCGCCTCGCTGAGCCAGCGGCCGAGCGGCTCGCCGCCGGCCCGCATGTTCAGCACGAGGACCTGGCTGGCCAGGTCGTCGGTCGCCACTCCGGCTGCGCTCCACAGGGCCTCGATACCCTCCCGGCCTGCGGGTGCCTGCACGCCCTCCCGCACCGCCAGCGCGCGGAGCACCAGCCCGGGCAGTGGGCCCTCAGACAGGGCGTTCTCGTCGCCAGTGGCCTGGGCAGCCAGTGTTGTCAGCAAGACGCTGCCCAGTTCTGAGCCGATGATCCTGACCGGCTCCGAGTCGTCCGGCGCCGGCGGCCGGTCCTCGCTAGGCAGCAGGGCAAGCACTGTCGCCGCCTGGTCGATCACCTCGCCGTGACCCTGCCGAACGAGCCTGGTGATGGTGCCGTCTCGGCTGATGTCGTCCAGCCACTGCCGGTACCAGTCCAGTCCCGCCAGCGGGCTTGACCGCGCCCGTGCCAGGACTTCTGCCCAGTGCCGCAGTTCTGCGGCACGCTCAGCGGCTCGGTTGCGGACCGGCCCGCCGAGCGCCTCCACCGCAGCCAGCAGGCTGGGCGCGGCTGAGGCACGCCGCAGCTCGGCGGCGAGCGCGGGCAGCGGCACGCTCAGCGTCGGACCGTGCCCGGCGCTCCGGCCGAGCAGCCGCATCGCGGCCTTGCGCTGCGCCGGACTCGCCTCGACCAGGGTGACGGTGCCGTCGAGCGGCTCGCCGCGCTCGAGCTTGTTCCTGATCCGGTCGACCAGCCAGCCGAGTTCCGGCGACCCGAGCATGAGCTGCAGTTGGGCATGGTCAACCGGTGCCTGTTCCGGCGGCGGCGTGCCCATGTCGCCAACCTGTTCAGGACCGCTCGGGAGCAGGGTGTGCCGGGTCGGTGCTGACGGCAGCGCTGGCCTTGGCCAGCCGACTGCGGTCCAGGTCTGCCACGAAGACCTTCTGCAGCATGTGCCAGTCGGTCGGGTGCTCGGCGATGCCTTGCTCGAATGCTTGCGCCATCTGCTGGCTCATGGCAGCGATCTTTTCGCGGCGGTCCCCGTCTGCTGGCACAGTGACCTCCGGGTAGATATGCGCGCCCCACTGTTCACCCTGGAACCACAGCGTCACTGGCATCAAGGCCGCGCCGGTCTCCTCGGCCAGGACCGCTGGGCCAGCCGCCATCCTGGCAGGCTCACCAAAGAACTGGACCTCGACCCCGCTGGCCGACAGGTCCCTGTCGCAGACCAGGCAGACCAGACGGCCTTCCTTCAGCCGCTCGGCGAGCACACCGGAGGGATCCACGCCGCCGGCATGCGGCAAGACCTCCATGCCCAGGCTCTGCCGGAACTCCAGGAACTTGTCGAACACCGGCGCCGAGCTCAGCCGCTCGACCACCGTGGTGAACGAGCCCGCGCCGCGCCGGATGATGTAGGCGCCGGCCTGCTCGTAGTTGCCCGTGTGCGGCAGCGCGAAGATGACACCTCGGCCGGCCGCGAGGTAGCCGAATGCGACCCCCTCCAGGTCGGTGTTGATCCGCATCCCCGCCATGATCTTGTCCGCCGGGATCACCGGTAGCCGGAAGACCTCGCGCCAGTACCGCAGGTAGGAGCGCATGGCGGCACGCGAGAGCCGCCGCAGCTGATCGGGCGAGACATCCGGGCCGACCACGCGCCGCAAGTTCGCCTCGAGCTGCTGCACGCTCGGGCCGCGGCGCCGCCACAGCACGTCGGCGATCCGCGTGAACAGCCACCGGGCCCACGGCTCAGGCAGCCTGCAGACCAGGCTCCAGCCTGTCAGGTACAGCCGTGCAATGATCCGATCGCTCAACCCGGGACA